>CADBAC010000142.1 GCA_902792495.1 Ruminococcus flavefaciens
GACACAAAGGGACGGAGTATCAGACGGTAGGTATCGAATGCACGGGTACCGATGTGCTTCATTACTTGTTTTCCAGTGCGGTGATAAGGTCAACTCGTCTCTGATGACGGCCGCCCTCGAATCCTGTGGTCAGGAATATCTCAGCAAGTTCGCAGGCAAGTCCGGGGCCGAGAGTTCTTGCGCCCATGCACATTACGTTTGAGTCATTGTGCAGACGAGTGAACTTTGTTGAGAAGGAATCTGAGCAGAGTGCAGCCCTGATGCCCTTGATCTTGTTAGCGGCAATGGACATTCCGATGCCTGTACCGCAGATGAGAATGCCCTTTTCGCATTCGCCCGATGTGATGAGACCGCATACAGCTTCAGCCATATTCGGATAATCGCAGGGTTCACCGTCAGTGCCCATATCCTTGAACTCGAAGCCTTTCTTTGAAAGTTCCTCGATGATTGCCTTTTTCATTTCCACACCTGCGTGGTCACAGCCTATAGCTATCATATAAACATCTCCGTTCATTTATTTTTATCTTCGAGATCTTTTTCTGCCTTTACCTTCTGGAGGTAAGAGACCTCAAGTTCTTCTGCTTCCACAAGCTGTCGTGATATGCCTGCAAGACACACTCCTGCCGCATTCTGCAAGCGTCCCTGAGGAGGAGCGATTATGAATGCAAGCGAGCGGTAGTCGTTGAAGAATTCGCCGGCTCCGTCACCGCAGAGCATTGCCTCCTTCACGTTGAAAGCCAGATATTCCGCCAGTTCGTCACGGGAGATCAACTGTTCCTCCGTCACCTGTTCAACGCAGAATCCGTCGCTTTTGTAGGTGCAGGTATAGACAAGTTCGCCTCTCGCCTTCATGATTGCGCATATATAGCCCTTGTAGGCGATATTGTTGCAGGCAAGGCCGAGAAGTGTTGATACTCCGCAGCATTTAACTCCCAGTCCGAAGCTGAGAGCCTTTACAGCCGCAACGCCGATACGCAGTCCCGTATATGAACCGGGGCCGTTTGCAACAGCGATACCGCCGATATCGGACATTTCTTTTCCCGCCTGAGCGAGAATGTCCTTTACCATGGGCATTATCACCTGTGAATGTGTCTTTTGTGTGTACAGAGCGGACTGTGCTAAAAATGTTTCAGTATCCGAGTCGAACAGCGCCGCAGAGGCTGTTTTACCCGATGTGTCGATTCCAAGCAGCAGCAAATCTTCCACCGTCCTCAATTATTATCTCACGTTCAAGCTCGCTGAGCCTTTCAATGGTAATGTAAATGGTACTCTTCGGCAGGAAATCCGCAATATTCTCAGACCATTCCACAGCCGCAACGTTGTTCTCGAAGTCGTAATCGTAGAAGCCTGTTGACTCTAAGTCCTCCTCGGAATTTATGCGGTACATATCGAAATGGTAGAGAGTGATATCCTCTCCTCTGTACTCATTTACAAGAGCAAAGGTCGGCGATGTTACATTATCGCCAAGCCCCATGCCGATGGCAAGTCCACGGGTGAAGGTGGTTTTTCCTGCGCCCAGACCGCCTTTGTATGCTATCATATCCCCTGCTTTCAGGAGACCGCCCAGCTTTTCCGCAGCGGCAATGGTCTCCTCGGGGGAAGATGTTTTTATCTTTATCATATCAGAAAAGTCCTGTGATAGTTCCGTCGTTCTCGCAGTCGATATTCAGTGCGGCAGGCTTCTTGGGAAGTCCCGGCATTGTCAGGATGTCGCCTGTGTAGATGACAACGAATCCTGCGCCTGATGAAAGTCTTGCGTCACGGACAGTTATCTTGAAGTTCTTGGGCTTGCCGAGAAGTGCGGGATTATCGGAAAGTGAATACTGAGTCTTTGCGACGCAAACAGGCAGATCCCAGAAGCCGATATTCTCGATCTCCTTGATAGCCTTTTCAGCCTGTGCTGTGAAGTTAACTCCGTCAGCACGATAGATCTCCTTGGCGATCTTCTCGATCTTGTCCTTGATGGTAGCTTCTGTATCATAAATAGGAGCGAATTCGTCTTCTCCGCCTTCGCAGAGTTCGATAGTCTCGCATACCTTCTGAGCAAGATCAACTCCGCCTTCGCTGCCCTTTGCGAATACCTCGCACATGGAAACTTCAACGCCCATTTCAGTGCAGAAATCTCTTACGAATGCAACTTCTGCCTCTGTATCGGAAGCAAATCTGTTGATGGCAACAACTACGGGAACATGATACTTATGCATATTCTCGATGTGAGTTCTCAGGTTAACGATGCCCTTTTCAAGAGCCCACATATTCTCCTTGCCCAGGTCTTCCTTGTGCACACCGCCGTTGTATTTGAGAGCCTTTATTGTAGCCACGATAACAACGCATGAAGGCTTCAGACCTGCTGCACGGCACTTGATATCCATGAACTTTTCAGCTCCCAGATCAGAACCGAAGCCTGCTTCTGTAACGGTGTAGTCGCCCAGCTTGAGAGCAAGCTTTGTTGCTCTTACGGAGTTGCAGCCGTGAGCGATATTAGCAAAAGGACCGCCGTGGATGAATGCAGGGTTGTTTTCAAGAGTCTGTACCAGATTGGGCTTGAGAGCATCCTTGAGCAGAGCAGTCATAGCTCCGCAGGCACCAATCTCACGGGCATAGACAGGCTCACCGTTTGTATTGTATGCAACGAGGATATTTCCCAGTCTCTCCTTCAGGTCGGCAATATCGGATGCCAGGCAGAGAATAGCCATTATCTCGGATGCAACTGTGATGTTGAATCCATCTTCACGTGGAACACCGTTTGCCTTTCCGCCGAGACCGATGAGGATATTTCTCAGCGCACGGTCGTTCATATCCATGCAGCGTTTGAAGAGGATCCTTCTCTGATCTATTTTCAGTTCATTTCCCTGCTGGAGGTGGTTGTCTATCATAGCGCAGAGGAGATTGTTTGCAGCTGTGATAGCGTGCATATCGCCTGTAAAGTGCAGGTTGATATCCTCCATAGGAACTACCTGAGCATATCCGCCGCCTGCTGCGCCGCCCTTCATTCCGAAAACAGGGCCCAGTGACGGTTCACGGAGAGCGAGAACGGTCTTCTTACCGATCTTGTTCATAGCGTCAGCAAGGCCTACGCTGACGGTAGTTTTTCCCTCTCCTGCTGGAGTAGGATTTATAGCTGTAACAAGGATGAGTTTGCCGTCTTCCTTGTCTGCAAGCTTAGTGTAGACATTTTCGGATATCTTAGCCTTATAGTGACCATAAGGTTCAAGATCATCCTCAGAGAGTCCGAGACCTGCTGCGATCTCGTAAACTTTTTTCATTTCAGCATTCTGTGCAATTTCGATATCAGATAACATAGTTGATCCTCCGATTCCAGATTGATAGTAATTCTATTATAACACATCGGTATAATAATTGCAAGGTTTGGAGCAAATAATTCCGCACCGCAAAAGTTATAAAATAAAACATATTTCTATTTTCTTTAGAATCATGGAAGACACTTTTAGTGGAAGAATCCTTGATTTATTTAACTGATTATGTTATAATATAGTTGCAAATTTATTTTCGCTTGGCGGCCGTTCCTTCGTTTCCGCCTTAGCACAGGAGTGATCACAATGAATACAATAGCTATAATCGGAGCAATGCCTTCGGAACTTGTCGATATCAGACGCATTCTCGGTGAGGCTGAGATAAAGAACATCTCCGGCTTCGATTTTTACATCAATCAGCACTGCGGCAAAACTATTATCAATGCCTGCTGCGGTATCGCAAAAGTAAACGCAGCGCTCTGCACTCAGGTCATGATAGATAATTTCCACCCCGACTGTGTTATCAATGCAGGTATCGCAGGCGGTATGGACTCTAAAATAAAGGTGTGCGACATCGTTATCTCAAACGAAGTTCTTCCGCATGACCTTGATCTTCACTTTCTCAAGGACTATCCGCCGTACTGCGGTATTTTCAAGGCTGACGACAAGCTTATGGATATCGCTGAAAAGACCTGTGCTGACAACGGTGTGACTTCTTTCAGAGGACGCATAGTCTCGGGTGAAGCATTCATCACAAGCACAGAAGTTAAAAATGCGATCAAAGAAAAGTTCGATCCATATGCAGTTGACATGGAAAGCGCTGCTGTAGGTCACTGCTGCTATCTCAACAAGATGCCTTTCGTAAGCGTGAGATGTATCTCAGATAATGCTGACGACGAAGGTGCTATGTCTTTTGACGAGTTTGAGAAGATAGCCGCTCTCCGTGTTGCAGAGATCGTGCTTAAAATGACAGAATCGCTTTAATAAAAGGAGGACAACCATGAAAAAACCATTTTCTTTACTCACTGCCGCAGCTCTGCTTCTCGCAGCTGCACCTGTCAGCGCATTAGCTGACGACGTAGATCCGCTGACTTATATGCCTACGATTTACTTCAAGGCAACAGGTGAAGCTCCTGTAGTAACACTTCCTACAGGCATCCCTTACGTAAATACAAAGGCTGTCGAGAACTCTGCAAAGATCCCTTCACAGGTATTCCTCAAGGACGAAGGCAAGTTCGCAGGCCAGTTCACTTTCAAGTGGCTCTGGAGCGACGACAATGTTTTTCTTGATAATATCCAGACACCTGCTGATGCCGGAGTAACAGGCGCTTATACTCTCGATCCTGCTAATATTTCAAAGTTCTACAGCGCTGACGACAAGATGATGGGTATCGACTATTCAGATACAACTATCAATCCGCTCACTCCTTCAGGTGATACTTCCGATGCTTACCCTGTAGCTTTATTCGATGTAAACGTTAA
>CADBAC010000143.1 GCA_902792495.1 Ruminococcus flavefaciens
AGGGCGGCCTGTATAAATTCACGGAGAGGAGCGGCGGCACCGTCATTCTGTGTCATTTCGATAACGTCACCGAAAGACTTCTTGAAATCGTCGGACATAAGGTCATTTTCGATGCACCAGCGCAGATAGGCGGCCATATGGTCAGCGCCTGCGAGAAGGTCATCAACGGCGAGTTTTTTCTTCGCTATCTTATTGCCGTGTCTGTTAATGTTGTCCATAATGGTAACAGGCACATCAAGTACAGAATCCCTGCTGATATCCACAACCGGGTCAAGTTCCGTGAACTTGTCAAGCAGTGCGTCTGCGCCGTTTTCTATCTTGTAGTTCATCTCGTTTCTGTGAAGCGGGATAAGCTGATAGAAATTCACGACTTCGCCGTTGGGAAGCCTGCATTTAGCCGCTTCCTGACCATAGGGGCAGGAGAGGAGCATGACTGATGAGAGTTCGGTATTCTCTGCGAATTTTTTGCCGTTGTCGATAGTATGGCCCCAGCCCAGCCATGTATCTTCATAAATAGGCATTCTTGCCAGCTGTTTGAGGGTCCTGATCGGCCAGTAGAACTTTTCCTCACTGCTGTTGATATCCCAGTCTGTCGGGAGGAAGATCGCAAGTTCGGCTCTTTCAAGTCTGTACTCGGCAAGTTCGTCGGGGACGTTCATTCTGTGTGCGCCCATGCCCATAGTAACGAGGGTGTAGAAGTCACGCTCCTCATTCGGAGGGATAAGGCATATGTCCACATGGATATCAGGAGAGACTATCTCATGCAGGACATTGGAGAATTCACCGAAATGGCGCATAATGTGGCTTTCGACTGCTTCCATTTCTTCATCGGTGTACATTTCGGGTGCAAAGGGTTCCATAGTTTACCTCCTTCGGCAACACTGCAAAAAGATCGTGCTGAGGATGTATGGGCTTTGTGCGGTGTTACTTTAAAATAATATTATTTATATCACTCGCTTTATAAGCGATATAGTCTGCACCTGCACGTTCAAGTTCGGCCTGACCACGGAATCCCCACGCACAGCCGATAACGGGGATACCTGCGTTTATGCCTGTCTGAACGTCAACGTTGCTGTCGCCGATCATCCAGACCTTTCCGTCCTTTTCGGGGAGGGCGGAGAGTATCTCGGAAATAATGGCGGTATCGGGTTTTTTCGGACGGGTATCCACACCGCCCAGTATCTTGATGAAGTCAATATCGGGGAGAAGCTTTGCTATGATTTTTACAGCGGCATCTTCGGGCTTGTTTGTGGCCACAGCAAGGATAACTCCGTTTTCACTGAGGGTGCGGAGAGTATCAGCTATGCCGTCATAGAGAGTGGTATTATCAAGCAGATGAACGCTGTAGTATTCCTTGAACAGTTCATGAAGCTTCGGTGCGAGGTCCTTGTGACCGTCGGGGAGTGCCCTTTCGCACAGCTTCATAGCGCCGTTTCCCACGAACTGCTTGTACTCGGCAATGGTATGCTTCGGGAATCCGAGAACTTCCAGACCGTTGTCCACAGCAGCGCCCAGGTCGGCGATAGTATTTGCGATAGTACCGTCAAGGTCAAAAATAGCGGTCTTCATAATGTTCACACTTCCTTTTTTATAATTCGGAATTCGGAATTCGGAATTGAGGTGTCCACTTGCGTGGACTGATTTAAAATAATTTCGGATTAAAGAAAAGTTTACTTCTGTTTCAGTTTAGCCAGCGGTTCGGAGTATCTTCTGCGGAACTGCTCAAAGCGTCCCTCGTCAATGGCTTCACGAATCTTCTCGGTAAGGGTGTTGTAGAAGTAGAGGTTGTGCTGTACTGCCAGTCTGCCTGCCAGCTGTTCGTTAGCCTTGAAAAGGTGGCGGATGTAGGCACGGGAGAAGTTTTTACAGGTAGGGCAGTCGCATTCCTCGTCAACGGGACGGGGGTCTGTCTCATAGCACTTGTTGTTCAGGTGCATGATACCGCTCCATGTGAACACTGTAGCATGACGGGCATTTCGGCTGGGCATTACGCAGTCGAACATATCCACACCTCTTGCAACGGCCTCGATAATATTTGAAGGAGTACCAACACCCATGAGGTAACGGGCTTTGTGAACAGGCATATACGGCTCAACTACGTCGATTATGCGGTACATTTCCTCAGTGGCTTCACCGACTGCAAGTCCGCCGATAGCGTAGCCGTCAAGGTCGAGCTTTGCGATATCCTCCATGTGCTTGATACGAAGGTCATCGTAGGTGGAGCCCTGATTTATGCCGAAAAGAAGCTGATTCTTGTTGATGGTATCGGGGAGGCTGTTGAGTCTTGCCATTTCCTCCTTGCAGCGAATGAGCCATCTTGTGGTGCGCTCAATGGAAGCCGCAACGTACTTGTAAGGGGAGGGGTTCTCGATACATTCATCGAAAGCCATAGCTATAGTTGACCCCAGATTTGACTGTATCTGCATACTCTCCTCGGGACCCATGAAAATGCGGTGGCCGTCAAGGTGGGATGCGAAGTAAACGCCCTCCTCCTTTATTTTGCGGAGCTGAGAGAGGGAGAATACCTGGAATCCGCCGCTGTCGGTGAGGATGGGCTTATCCCAGTTCATGAATTTATGCAGACCGCCCATCTGCTTTACAACGTGGTCGCCGGGGCGCAGGTGGAGGTGATAGGTATTGCAGAGCTCAACCTGAGTTTTGAGTCCCTTCAGGTCAACTGAGGAGATACCGCCCTTTATGGCGGCGGCAGTACCCACGTTCATGAAACAGGGGGTCTGGAAAGTGCCGTGAACAGTTTCAAACTGACCACGTCTTGCTTTGTTTTCGGTTTTCAGTAATGTGAACATAAAAGCTCTCTTTCTTTATTGAGATATCAGTCAAGGTCAAATTCCTTGCCCGAGTCGGGATTTCTGTCCTCACGGCGGCCGTAGAAGCCGATAAGTTCGCCGTTTTCTTTTCTTATTGAAAGGATATACATATCCATGTTGTTTTTCTTGTCATGCAGAGCGAAGACCCTGTTGTTCTTTCTGTCTTCCTTGAACCATTCAACACTCATAACGACTTTGCTCATCATTTCCTCATCCATAAGCGAGGATAGAAGTCTGCCTGTAAGCGGAGCAACACGTTCGTAGTAAGAATTTGCGGCAGGATTGGTGTAAATTATCCTGTAATCAAGATTGCAGATAACGATAGGTCCTTCTTCCGAATCAACTATTCCTTTGAAAAATTCTGTCATGTCCATTGTTTTCTCCTTGTGTCATCAATCTACTGTCGAGTATGGTGTTCCGTTATCGGAACTGCGTGACCTGTGGCGGCTGCAGAATCCGATAAGACCGCCCTTTTCGTCTCTCAGGGCACACATATATATATCTGTATTATCACGTTTGTTTCTGACTGCAAGCATACGGTTATGGGAGATATCCTCCTTGAACCATTCAATTACCATATCCACCTTGCTTTTGGCTTCCTCATCCATAAGTGAGGTCAGCAGGCGGCCTATAAGTTCATTTCCGCCGTACTTTTCATATTTTTCAAGCGCAAGGATATTCATGTATTTTATCCTGTAGTCCATTCCGCAGATAACGAGGGGAAATTCCTCGGTATCCACGTAGCTTTTAAGAAGTGTTGTCTCTGTAATGTTCATTATCTTCCCCTTCTGTATTCCTTATATCAGAGAATGCACATACTGTCGCCGAAGCTGAAGAAGCGGTATTTCTCCTCAACAGCGGTCTTGTATGCATTCATAGTATTATCGTATCCCATGAAAGCAGACACCAGCATAATGAGTGTACTTTCGGGAAGGTGGAAATTGGTGATAAGTCCGTCTATGCACTTGAACTCATAGGACGGGTAGATGAATATATCCGTATATCCGTCATGTTCGGAAATATCGCCGTAAAAAGTAGCGACGCTTTCAAGAGTGCGGCAGGTAGTGGTGCCGACAGCGATAACTCTGCCGCCCTTTGCCTTTGTCTCATTGATGAGGTCGGCAGTTTCCTGAGGCAGATGATAGTGTTCGCTGTGCATTTTGTGGTCGAGGACATTATCCTCCTTGACCGGGCGGAAAGTGCCAAGACCGACGTGCAGGGTAACGAAAGCAGTCTTTATGCCACGGGAGCGGAGGTCATCCAGCATTTCGGGAGTGAAGTGCAGACCGGCAGTAGGCGCTGCGGCTGAACCCAGCTCACGGGAATAAACTGTCTGATAGCGCTCCTTGTTTTCAAGTTTTTCCTTTATGTACGGAGGGAGGGGCATTTGTCCCACATCTTCAAGAGCGGTGAAGAAATTTCCCTCGCATTCAAATTTAACTATGCGGTTGCCGTCGTCCTTGACTTCTACAACTTCGGCAACGAGCCTTCCTCCGCCGAAGCTGAATTTAGTGCCCACCTTTGCTTTTTTTCCGGGGCGGCAGATTATCTCCCACAGCTTGTCGCCCTTCTGTTCAAGCAGAAGGAATTCGATGAAGGTCTGATTTCCGACCTTTTCACCGTAAAGTCTTGCAGGAATGACACGGGAATCATTCATTACCAGCAAGTCACCTTCTCTGAGGTGATCGCATAGATTATAGAAGTGATCGTGGGAGATCTCACCTGTTCTGCGGTCAACGCACATCATACGTGAAGCGTTTCTCGGCTCAACGGGATGCTGAGCGATAAGCTCCTCGGGAAGATCATAGTAAAAATCAGACTTTAATAATTCCATTAAGTCAAACTCCTTTATTATAATTCGGAATGCGGAATTCGGAATTCGGAATTGCGGTGTCCACTTCCAATTCCGAATTCCGCATTCCTAATTCCGAATTTCAAAAATTTCGCATTCCGAATTATTTTCAAAAAATGTATTGACATCCCCGACTTAAAGTGTTATTATAAATACAAGGTAGAGGTGCGGCTGAGATGAGTACCTGTGCATGGGATGACCCGTCCGATGATGTACAGCGAAAGGTGATGCCGCCGAAGAAACGTTTTTGGTAAACTCGTTTCTGGCTGCGGGCTGAATAAGTTTGTGGCTGTCATCATGCTTTGATGGAGAGCTATCGGCATACGGCACCGCTGATATGTCAACATTTCTATTATAACGCATGATGAACCAGTTTGCAACTGGTTTTTATTATTTTTGTGTAAATTTTTATTGAAGGAGTAGTTTTTAATGAAACAGTACAACGTAGGTATCATAGGTGCAACAGGCATGGTTGGTCAGAGATTCGCAACTCTGCTTGAAAATCACCCATGGTTCAATGTTAAGGTCCTGGCAGCTTCACCAAGAAGTGCAGGCCAGACATATGAGCAGGCAGCAGGCAGCAGATGGAAGATGGCTGTACCAATGCCCGCAGCTATGAAGGATATGGTCCTCATGGATGCTACAAACGATATCGAGAAGATCGCTTCTATGGTAGATTTCTGCTTCTGTGCAGTTGATATGAAGAAGGACGAGATAAAGGCTCTTGAGGAAGCTTACGCTAAGGCTGAGTGCCCTATCGTTTCAAATAACTCCGCTCACAGATTCACACCCGATGTTCCTATGGTAGTGCCGGAGATCAACCCCGATCACATCGAGATCATCAAGGCTCAGAGAGAGCGTCTTGGCACAAAGAGAGGCTTCATCGCAGTTAAGTCAAACTGCTCTATCCAGAGCTACGTACCTGCACTCCACCCACTGAGAAAGTTCGGTCTGAAGAACGTTCTGGCTTGTACATACCAGGCTATCTCAGGCGCAGGCAAGAACTTCGAGACATGGCCTGAAATGGTCGATAACCTTATCCCATACATCGGCGGTGAGGAAGAGAAGTCAGAGCAGGAGCCGCTGAAGGTATGGGGCGAGATCAAGGGCAACGAGATCGTAAAGGCTACAGCTCCAAACATCACAACACAGTGTCTCCGTGTACCTGTATCAGACGGACACACAGCTGCTGTATTCGTATCATTCGAGAACAAGCCATCCAAGGAAGAGATCCTCGACCTCTGGAAGAACTTCAAGGGCGTTCCGCAGGAACTCGAACTCCCGAGCGCACCAAAGCAGTTCATCCACTACTTCGAGGAGAACGACCGTCCACAGGCTAAGCTTGACAGGAACCTCGAAGGCGGTATGGCTGTATCAACAGGCCGTCTCCGTGAGGATACACAGTACGATTACAAGTTCGTATGCCTCTCACACAATACTCTCAGAGGCGCAGCAGGCGGCGGTGTCCTCCTCGCAGAACTCCTTGCTGCTAAGGGATACTTTGACTGAGCGGAGAGCCTCCGCAGGCGATCACGATTCGCTCGCAAGCTCGCTTACTTTGTACGTTAAGCATAATCTGCTTTCGCTCGCTTGAACATTTTGTAGGGGAGGGCGCCCTCGCCCTCCCACGTAAACAAAATAATTTACAAATCCATATTTATTGCTTGAATGTAAATATGTGTCGATCAGATTTTTCATGTGCGGCATATGTATACCGTTCAGCATGGAACGCCGAGGGCGGCGTTCCCTACATTTTTTACCGAAAGGAGAAAATTATGAAGAACACCATTTTTACCGGCGCAGGAATCGCTATTATCACTCCGTTCAACGCCGATGGTTCTATAAATTACGACGAGCTGGGACGTATTATCGACGACCAGATCGAAAAGGGTACTGACGCTATCATCATCTGCGGCACTACAGGTGAATCCGCAACTATGACTGATGACGAGCACCGTGACTGTATCAAGTTCGCTGTAAAGCACGTTAACGGCAGAGTACCTGTTATCGCAGGTGCAGGCAGCAACGATACACGCTATGCTGTTGAGCTCTCAAAGGAGGCTGAGTCCTTCGGTGCAGACGCTCTCCTCCACGTTACACCTTACTACAACAAGGCTACTCAGAAGGGCCTTATCGCTCACTTCACAGCTGTTGCTGATGCAGTGAATATCCCGATCATCCTTTACAATGTTCCCAGCAGAACAGGCTGCGGTCTGGAAGTTGACACAGTAAAGGAACTGGCTAAGCACAAGAACATCGCTGCTATCAAGGAAGCAAGCGGCAACATCAGCTACGTTGCAAAGCTTGCAGCTGCCTGCGGTGATTCTATCGACATCTACAGCGGCAACGATGATATGGTAGTTCCTATCATGTCTCTCGGCGGCAAGGGCGTTATCTCCGTTGCTTCACACATGATACCAAAGGAAATGCACGATATGGTACAGCTTTGCCTTGACAACAACTTTGCTGAAGCTCAGAAGATACAGCTGGAGTACCTTGACCTTATCAATGACCTGTTCATGGAGGTAAATCCTATCCC
>CADBAC010000144.1 GCA_902792495.1 Ruminococcus flavefaciens
CATTGTAAGCGTGGTATGCAAGGGCGAATCCGTGGGCTCACGCATCGAGGACGGCGCTGTTATTTTCGACACTGTCCCGGGCGCTGTATATACAATTAAGTGCTGAGAGCTTCTTGGTCAAATAACACTAATATTAGTATAGACATAAACTCACAAAGATACAAAAGGGGAACCATAATGAAATTGCAGAAATATCTTTCCGCTGTTCTTGCGGCACTGTCAGCATTTTCCATGACAGCCTGCAACAAGGTCAAAAACACGGAAGAGAAAAACTCATCATCAGAAATATCAACAACAACTGCCGCTGATACCGTATCTACGGATACTGCAACGACTACCGAACCTATGACGACCTTCACTCAGGCCGCAGTAACCACTCCTAAGATCAAAAAGCAGGACTTCTATTCCCTTTATGAAGCCGAGGACGCAAAACTCAGCGACGACCTGAAAGTATCATTTGAAAGGGACGATTACAGCGGTGACGGCTATGTCAAGGGCTTCACGGACAAAAGCTCCATCGTTTTCGATGTAAAGGCGACCGCCGACCAGCACTACGACCTTTCATTCAGCATAGCCTCCGATTCCGTGGCAGACTGCCACCTCACACTTGACGGCGATGTGATAAGCACCTTCCGCACTCAGGAAGGCGGAGCTTTCACATATATAACCGTCAGCGGAGTGTACATGAAAAAGGGCGCTTCAAAGCTTGAACTTACTGTCTCAGGCGGCACTATAGACATCGACTATCTGAAAGTCGAAAACAGCGATGTCCATTCAAAGGCAAACACTAAGACAAGTGCCGAGACCTCTGTGAAGAAGTCCGCTTCGTCTGCAAAAGAGCTGAAAAAATTCCTTGCCGATAGCTACGGCAAGTACATCATAACAGGTCAGTATGTCTCCGACAACACCGACAAGGAGATAGACCTTGTGTACAGGACTACAGGCAAATTCCCTGTGATACGCTTTTCCGATATGGATATTTCCGAAGATACTTCCGATACAGATGCAATAAAGGCATGGCACGAAAAAGGCGGTATTTCCTGCGTAAGCTGGTACTGGAGCGCTCCTTCAAAGAAAAGCGGAGTGCGTACAGAGGATACCGACTTCTCTCTGGGAAATGCTGTTACCGATGAGGACGTTGCGTCACTTTCTCAGGACAAGATAAAGTCCATGGTGAAGAAGAAAAAGATATCCGAGGAGTGCAGTCTCCTTATCGCTGATATCGACGCTATGGCCGAAAAGCTGAAAGGGCTGGGCGATACTCCCATTATGTTCAGACCTCTCCCCGAAGGATGCGGCGACTGGTACTGGTGGGGCGCTGAGGGCGCAGATGCCTACAAATGGCTGTGGGAACTCATTTACAAGCGCATGGCCGAATACCACAAGCTGGATAATCTGCTGTGGGTATGGAATGGTCAGAACAAGGATTCACTGGTGGATAACTTCGATATAGCCGCTGCCGACCTCTTCATAAACGGCGGCAAGGACTACGGCGAGCGTTTCAGTGAAGCATATGCCGCAATACAGGGCTATGCAGGCAAAGACAAGATCATCGGTATCACCGAATGCGGAAGTGTCCCCGATACCGATACTGCTTTCCGTGACAAGGCTGTATGGTCATTCTTCGGACTTATGGGCGGTGAATATGTCTCCGACAGCAAGGGAGAATATTCCGAGCAGTACACCTCAAAGGATGCCCTTATCAAAGCCTACAACTCCGAGGGAACTCTTACTCTTGATGAAATAGAAGAATAATGCCAAAACATAAAAGCGTGGTGAATATATGGAAAAACTGCCAAAGCTCCGCCGTCCTCTTTCTTCTCAGCAGAAAGAACTGATGGACAAAATGACGGCTGAGATATCATCCCCGAATATCAAGACCGTAAGCTTCAGGGCCGAGGATGTGCTGATGATGCTTCCCTTTGCGGAAGAAAGCAGCTTCTACGCCCTGATGGAAGATGACTTCAGAGGTATGTCAAAGAAGGAGCGCTCATTTGCGGATATGCGTGTGGATGCTGCTGACGCTGCCGAGAAAAAACTCGCTCTCAACAGCCCCATAAAGCTGAAAGATATCTACAATATCCTCATGAAGCAGAGCGGTATCTCCGAGGAGCAGCGTGACCGCCTTATGGAGCGTGAATGTCAGTTGTATTTGCAGTACATCATTCCGAGAGAATGCGGAACTGCTCTTTTCAGCAAGGCCGCCGACGGCAATAAGAAAATTATCGTTACTTCCACAAGCGTCTACCCGAGAGACACTGTCAAAAAGGCACTGGAGAAATGCGGATTCGGAAACTGCAATATCTTCATCCTCCACAGCGAACTGAACGTTCCTGCCGCCGCTGATACAGCTTTTCTTGATATTGTCATGAAAAAGGCTAAGGGAAAGCCTTCATCCGTGCTTCATATCGGCAGCGACGTAAAAACAGATGTGGAAGCTCCCATACTGAAAGGCGCAAAGGCTCTGCTTTTGCAGTCTGCTGTTCCGCTTATGATAAAGTCGGGAAGATTCAGAGGCTACGTTCAGGCTCAGCATATCTATGAGTATGACTCCGACAGCTTCTTCGCTTTCAGATGCCTTATGGGACTTTACTGCTGTTACGGCTTCGGATGGCCTCAGAAGAAAACCGCTCACAGCGACTTTTGCAGCGATTCCCATATGCTGGGATTCCTCATCCTCGGCGGTATGAGTCTTGCGAAAGATGTATCTCTCACTCCCGCTCAGCAAAGTATAGTAAATGCCCTTGAAGCCTGCCCCGAAGCGGCTGAAGGCTTTGAGGACTTCAAGGATATGCGTGATGCCGTATTCGGTGATATCATCACTTCTCACGGCACAAAGGGCTGTGAGCTTCCGCTCATCTTCCTTGAAAGCTACGCTTATCAGGGCGATAAGGACATTCTCGCTCAGTACCTTTCAGATACCGGCGCATGGGCAAAAAATGCCAAAGAACCCGAACTTGCGCCCGTTTACGCACACAAAGCCAAAAAGAACGCCGTTGCAAGACTTGCCGACAAGCTTTTTCCGCCCGGCACCCGTGTGCGGACAATTGCTGACGATATTCTTTCAAAAAGCAAAAAGATCTGACACCGTAAACAGACTCTTTACCGCATTTTTCAGCACAAGGATCCGACAGCGTTTTTCAACACTCTCCACATACGGCATTTCCCGTGGATAAACCGCATTATATCCCGTTATTCTCCGTTGCAAGGATACTTCACTGTGTGATATCATATTTATTGTAATAAAAATCACACAGGAGGTATAAAACAATGAACAACAAAATAAAGGTACTTATAGGTGACGATTCAGCCGAAACAGGAGTAAGCATAGCAAATAAACTCCGTGAAAGAGGTATGTATGCCTATACAAGAAGAAAGGATATGGGCGTTATTCTCGAATCCATCAGGAAAGATCCCCCGGATGTGGCTGTTCTTGATGTGGACGCTCAGAACGGCGATGTTATCGCTGTGATGAAAGGCGTAAGGGAAATGGGAGTGAAGTTCCCTGTATTTATAATCGTATCTGCATATGATAATGAATTCATAGAAAGACAGGTCACCGAAAACGGTGCTTCACGCTTTCTGCTGAAACCCTATGACGCTGACGACCTCTGCAATGCCATAAACTCCGCAATCGGCGATAAGGCAAACAGCCTCAGCGACGATATGGAGATAGTGGTCACGGATATGATCCATCAGCTCGGTGTTCCCGCACATATAAAAGGCTACCACTACCTGCGTACCGCTATACTCTACTCAATTGAGGATAAATCCCTGCTGGACAGCGTTACGAAACTGCTTTATCCCACCGTTGCAGGTCTTTACGACACAACTTCCTCAAGAGTTGAAAGAGCGATCCGCCATGCCATAGAAATAGCATGGGACAGAGGAAATGTCGATACCCTCAACTCATTCTTCGGCTATACCGTTGATACAGGCAAGGGCAAGCCTACAAATTCCGAGTTTATCGCCCTTATCACCGATAAACTCCGCCTGCGCTACAAATCAGCGCTGAGACTAAGCCAATAAAAGGCAGCACGACTGCCGCATAATATACATATCATTTTCAAGGAGGAAAATATCATGTCATTCAAAAAGATCGAACTCGACCAGCTCAGCTTCAACCCGTTTCTCAGCATAGGCAGAGACTGGATGCTCCTTACAGGCGGCACAAGTGAGAAATTCAACACCATGACCGCTTCATGGGGACAGCTTGGCCGTCTCTGGAACAAGAACGTACTCACAGCTTACATCCGTCCCAACCGCTATACATTTGAGTTTGTGGATAAGGATGACTGCTTCACAGCTTCATTCTTCACTATGGCTCACCGCAAGGAGCTTTCATTCTGCGGCTCAAACTCCGGCAGAGATGTGGACAAGGTAAAGGAAACAGGCCTTACTCCTGTTGAACTGGATGGACGCATGGCTTTTGAAGAGGCAGAAATGGTTTTCGTCCTCCGTAAGCTCTATACATACGATATGCAGGAAAGCGGCTTCGTTACCGACGACGGCTTCCCACAGGCTTTCTATAGCGCAGACCCATACCATAAAGCCTTCATCTGCGAAATAACCGCCGCTTACGTCAAGGAATAACAGCCCTGCTTAACCGTGGTATTCGTATAGCAGCTTATGCGTGTCTATTGAGGGAAACCCTTTTGAAAAAGGGTTCTCCCTCAAACTCCCTTCCTAAAACTTTCAGTATTAATTTTGCCCCCATATAGGGCGC
>CADBAC010000145.1 GCA_902792495.1 Ruminococcus flavefaciens
GGTGTTGCCTTAAAATTTTTACAATACCAGTGTAACAGGTCATTTTCATCTCTGCAAAACAAAAAAGCGCAAGCCCGAATTTATCATCCGGACTTACGCTTTCGCTACACGACCTTAATATTATAGCACGTTGAAAGTAAAAATTCAAGTGGGCATTTTTCACAAATCCACCTTCATTTGCCTCCTCTCCCCTCGTATACTTTTCAACACCGACCACTCCCCTGCCACGTAAAACAGCCATTTCCGCAAAAGGGGATCTTCAGTGATTCACTACTTTAATAATATATTATAACATAATCTTCTGCTCTCACCCTATGCATTGCTTACAAGAAAAAAGTTTTTATTTGTTGCAAATGCCACTTTTCAACATTCCCTATTTATGGTATAATTAATGTGTGATATTCATTATAATTATTTTAATGATGTATATCACCACTGCCATAGTTGAGGCAGTGTACGCTTATAAAAACATCTGATCTGCTTGCTGAACAGATGTATAATTATCTGACAGCCTGTGATCCTGATGTGTTTTGTAAAAGCATTTATTCCATGGGGGTGGAATTATGAGAGCATCAAAAGCACTTTGCTTTCTGGCTTCGGCTATTATTTTAACATCACTTTCTTCCTGCGGAAAAGACAAAGCGGAAGAATATGACTCTCCTTCTGTCAGCTACTCTGAAAAGAAACAAAGAGTCCTCTTTTCAGGTTACATTCTTGTACCAAGTGATATGAAGCGTGTTTTGCTTTACGCTGAACCAAGCAGTTCCAGTGAAGAAGTTGCTCCGCTTCACCTCAACGATAAAGTGGATGTCTACAAGGAAGAAGAAGACGGATGGTGTTATGTTTACTGCAATTTCTTCAAAGGCTACATCCGGAAAGAGTACATCTCGCTCAATGAGATAACCGAAACGGAGGATATCACTACCGTTCCGCTCACTTCATCAGCTGTAAAGACCACTTCAACACAAACTACCGAGACCGGGACTACAAGTTCCGATGTTGCGGAAACTACCACCGAGGCTTCCGGACAGGATCAGGAAGAAGAACATGAGGACAGCGGAGACAATAATGAACGCAGCGATCCTCAGCCTCCTGAAAATAATAACGGATCTCAACGTCAGGAGCAGTATACTCCTCCTGCTGTTGTGGAGTATCCGTCAATTACCGTAAGTCTGGGCATCGATCCGCATGAAAACGATTCTGAAAAGTATGATTTTTACATGAATGTTTCAGGTAAATTTTCATACTATAAGTATGAGGCTTACAGAGTCCTTCCCGACGGCACTGAGATAAAGCTTTCAAGCGGAGAATCCAGCGACAGCAGGCTTCTGCTGGCAGTACATGATTCGCTTCTCGAAAGCGGCGCTGTGGACAAGGTAAAGGTCATAGCATATCTCGACTCCGCCGAGGGCGATCCTCTGGAGCTTGAACTGCATGAACCTGTCAAAACATGGTAAAATTTATTAATCATAGAAAGAGGTAAATCCCAATGAACAATGTTACAAACGATATCTTCTACATAGGTGTCAACGACCACCAGATCGACCTTTTCGAGGGTCAGTACGACGTACCAAACGGTATGGCTTACAACTCATACATCATCATGGACGAGAAGATCGCTGTTTTCGATACTGTTGACGGCAATTTCACCGAACAGTGGCTGAAGAACATCGCTGAGGTTCTCGGTGACAAGAAGCCCGATTTCCTTATAGTTCAGCATATGGAGCCCGATCACTCAGCTAATATCATGAACTTCATCAAGGCTTATCCCGATGCTAAGATAGTCGGAAACGCAAAGACTTTCGCTATGATGGCTTCTTATTTCGAGGATCTCGATCTCGGCGACAAGAAGTATGAGGTAAAGGAAGGCGACAAACTTTCTCTCGGCAAGCACGAGCTGAACTTCGTTTTCGCTCCTATGGTCCACTGGCCTGAGGTCATGTTCACTTACGACAGCACTGATAAGGTTCTTTTCTCCGCTGACGCTTTCGGTAAGTTCGGCGCTCTCGATGTTGATGAGGACTGGGCTTGCGAGGCAAGACGCTACTACTTCGGCATCGTCGGCAAGTACGGTATGCAGGTCCAGGCTGTTCTCAAGAAGGCAGGCGCTCTGGATATACAGACTATCTGCCCTCTCCACGGTCCTGTACTCAAGGAAGACCTTGGCTATTACCTCGGACTCTACAACACATGGTCAAGCTACGGAGTTGAGAGCGAAGGCGTATTCATCGCTTATACTTCCGTTTACGGCAATACGAAGAAAGCCGCTGAACTCCTTGCTGAGAAGCTGACAGCTAAGGGCTGCCCCAAGGTCGCTATCGCTGATCTCGCAAGAGAAGATATGGCAGAATCCGTTGAGGACGCTTTCCGTTACGGCAAGATTGTTCTCGCTACTACAACTTACAACGCTGATATTTTCCCGTTCATGAAGCACTTCATCCTCGACCTTACAGAGAGAAATTACCAGAACCGCACTATCGGTCTTATCGAAAACGGTTCATGGGCTCCTATGGCTGCTAAGGTAATGAAGGGTATGTTCGAGAAGTCAAAGAATATCACATGGCTCGAAAACAATGTTACTATAAAGGCAGGCTTCAAGTCCGAGAATATCGCTCAGATAGAAGCTATGGCTGATGAGCTTATGAAGTAAGCTGTGAGCAGAAATCAGAAATCAGAAAGTAGAAAGCAGTATTGTAGGGGCGAGTTCCGCTCGCCCGTCAGTTACGATAAATATGTGATGTAACATTCTGTAGGGGCAGATATTATCCGCCCGTCAATTCCGAAACAAATACGAAAAGAACAATGTAGGGGCGCCCTTCGGGCGTCCTCAGATAACCAAACGAATATAATGAAATGTTTGTAGGGGACGGCGTCCCGACGTCCCATTGTTACAATTCACGTTACAAATGGCGTGGGCTGTCGTGGACGCCAGCACCTACATTGGTTTCATCACATAGGCAAACAACACATTATCAGGAGGTATAAAATGGCTGAAGTAGTTATCACTAAGGAAAATTTCGATGAGGAAGTACGCAATTACAAGGGAATGCCTGTACTGCTCGATCTGTGGGCAGGCTGGTGCGGTCCATGCATGATGCTTTCACCTATCATTGAGGAGATAGCTGATGAAATGGACGGCAAGGTAAAAGTCGGCAAAATAAACGTAGACGAACAGCCTGAACTCGCTATGGCTTTCAAGGCACAGAGCATTCCTATGCTGGTAGTTGTCAAGGACGGAGTTATCCAGAAACAGGAGATCGGTTTCCGTTCAAAGGAAGCTGTATACGATATGCTTGGTATCTATCCTGATATGAAGTAAACTCAGAGGGGCGTTCAGCGCCCCTTTTGACATTGAGGAAGAACAAAATGAAAAAGAGTAAAAAAGCACTTCTCACAGCGGCTATCCTTACTGCGGCTGTGAACTTTACATCATGCGGCCCCGATTCGGATGTTCAGACAGTCTACGGACCGCCGTCAGATATGTCGGATTCATCATGTGAGACTACGACTACATATGAACCTGAATACGATAAACCGCAGCCGGAATACGATGCGCCTGTTGACTACAAAGAATAACCAACAGCTGATGTTCCGTAACTGCATAATGACCAAGTATTAAAATTTACACAGGAGGTAATTACAATGATGATCAGAAGATTCAAAGAAACCGACGCTGCTGAGACTTCAGCTATGATCGCAAACACACTTCGCACCTGCAACACAAAGGATTACACTCCTGAGATGATGGAGGAATGTGTGGCAAGCCTCTCCCCTGACAGCCTCGTACAGCGCTCAGGATGGACGCATTTCTACGTTGTGGAAGATGAGGGTAATATCATAGGGTGCGGTTCTATCGGGCCATTCTGGGGCAAGGAGGACGAAAGCAGCCTGTTTACAATATTCGTTAAGCCCGAAGAACACGGAAAAGGTATCGGAAGAATGATAATCGAGACTCTCGAACAGGACGAATACTTCCTCCGTGCAAAGCGCATTGAGATACCGTCTTCGATCACTGCTGTCAACTTCTACAAGCATTTCGGATATGACCACAAAAAAGGCTTTGAAGAACCCGATGAGGAAATGATCTACAGGCTCGAAAAGTTCAGATAAGCCGTCAGGCGGGCTTTGTGCGGTGTTGCCTTAAATTATCCGATAATTAAAGTTTACAAAACATAATAACTGAGCATACTATATCCGTGAGGTGATAAGTATGCTCAGTTTTGTTTTAGGCTCGATTTTTGGCGGTACTATGGGATTTATTACCATGTGCCTGTGTACTGCTGCGAAAATGGCTGACGAGGAGAAATATAACAAATAGTATTATTAAAGAAAAATATAAAAAAATGTAGTATTTTTTAAGGTTATTTTAAGGTTTGCGATTCATAATATAGTCAGAAAACATGAGAGAAAAGTTGGAAAATGTCCAGAAAACATGAAAGAGGTGAGATCTATGGTTGGCATTGTTGTAAGTGTATTGATCTGCGGCGGATTAGGTTTTACAACATTCAGCCTTTGCACAGCTGCAAAATGGGCTGACGAATATCCATCCGTAACTCAGTCAAACAAGTAATAGACAATATTTTTCTCTAACATCAAAAAGAAAGGGTACAGCTTCTATGCTGTACCCTTTCTTATATCCGTATAAAATCAGGGCGTACAGTGTGCGCCCTGATTTATTATTAAGAACCTGTCCACATAGGGTGAATGTGCGGACA
>CADBAC010000146.1 GCA_902792495.1 Ruminococcus flavefaciens
TCTGCGCAGAACATACAAACCTTCTTGCGAGGCTTCTTTGAGGGACGAGAATTTCTTTCCTTTTCCATGACAATTTCTCCTTTCGTAATAATGTTTCAGCTTTTACTCAGAACGGAACGTCTCCGTCGCTGAGAATTTCCTCAAAATCGCTGAGGTTGCCGTAAGACATACTGTCATTATTCGGTGCAGGTGCTGCCTGTGGAGGAGCTGCCTGCTGTGGAGGAGCCTGATAGTTATTCTGCGCAGGAGCGCCGTAGCCGTTATTCTGATAACCGCCGTTACCGCCCTGATAGCCGCCGCCGTTTCCGCCGCTTTCATTCTTGCCGCCAACGAACTCAACATTGTCAACCTGAACATCCATTGTATAATGGGTAACATCGGGATGATTTCTGTCCTGATAGTTGTTGTTTCTGAGTGAGCCTTCAACGCAGATCATCTTGCCCTTGTTGAAGTAACGTGAAACGAATTCAGCAGTCTGTCTCCAAGCGACACAAGTGATAAAATCAGCCTGTCTTTCGCCTGTATTCTTATCAGCAAATCTTCTGTCGATAGCAACAGTGAATCTGCATGAAGAGATACCGCTCTGAGTCTGTCTCAGTTCGGGGTCTGCTGTAAGTCTGCCGACTAAAATAACCTTATTCATCTGACCGCCTCCTAAATAGTGAAGTAGAATTATTCAACAACTGTAACGAGTGAACGGAGGATACCGTCGCTGAGGTTGAGACGTCTTGAAAGATCAGCTGGATAATCAGGCTGTGATGTGAAAGTATAGATCACGTAGTAGCCCTCTGTCTCGTCTTCGATAGGATATGCAAGCTTGCGCTTACCCCAATCCTCGTTGACTTCAACAGCTTCAGCGTGACGCTCGATTCTCTCCTTGAACTTCTGGATGAGAGCCTTCATAGGTTCTTCACCGTTCTTGAGGCTGAAAACAACCATTACTTCATACTTAGCGGATACCTTTGCCATTTAGCACACCTCCTTCTGGGATCATGCCCGACAACTTACTGCGGGCAAGGATAATAATAGTAACGTGCTTACACACGATACTTAAATAGTATACCATAGCCTGTCTGATTTGTCAACGTCAGGGACAAAATATTTTTCTTTTAACCAAGCCGGCATCTGATTTCAGAAACTGAGAATGCAGTAATTCCCAACGGGCAGCGTTCCGCCGTCCCTACATCGGTGTCATGTTATTTTATAGAAAAACACGGGGCGCACACTGTGCGCCCCTACAAACTACTTTCTGCTTTCTGATAACTGATTACTCAAACAGCGGATATCGTTTCTTGTCCGCCGCAGTGATCTGACGTATCACACGGGCAGGAACTCCCGTTGCAATTACGTTTGACGGTATGCTTCTCGTCACTACGCTTCCTGCGCCGACTACCACATTATCCCCGATGGTAACTCCGCCGAGAACTATTACTCCTGCGCCGAACCACACGTTATTTCCCACAGTTATGGGAAGCGCCACTTCCAGTCCTGCGTTGCGCTGGTCTGCATCGAGGGCGTGTTCGGCAGTGGTGAAAATGCAGTTCGGGGCGATAAAAACATGATCTCCGAACGTCACCTTTCCGCCGTCAAGTATCTGGCAGTTATGGTTTGCGAAGAAATAATCTCCCACAGTGGTATTGTAGCCGTAATCGCACCAGAAAGGCGCATTTATAGTGATATTCTCGCCCATTTTCCCGAATATGCGGCTGAGTATCTCTCTCTGCACAGAGCGGTGTGAGGGGCGTGTCTGGTTGAATTCAAAGCAAAGATCGTTGCATCGCTCTATCTCTGCGATGAGGTCTTTGTCGTAGTTTGCATCATAAAGGTAGCCAAGATCTCGTTTTTGTTTTTCAGTCATATTTCCCTCCCTTTTGTATGACCTACCAAATGAACGGTATGAGCTTATATCTTACTTTCTGCTTGTATTCAGAGTATCCCTCCAGTCCTTCTTCAAGTATTTTTTCTTCATTGCCTATACGCAAAGCAATTATTATCGGATAGATCAGGAATATCACAAAAGATATCACCGAACCCAGTATCACGGGTACAGATAGAAACATAAGAATAGTTGCCGTATACATCGGATGGCGAACCACACCGTAAAGCCCTGTATCCACTACCTTCTGGTTTTCCTGCACTTCAACTGTACGTGAAAGATAGGCATTCTCTTTCATAACTTCCGCATACATCACATACGAAAGCAGAAACAGCACGGTGCCGATGATGACCGCCCATTTCGGGAAGGATAACCAGCCGAAACGGTAAGTCAGTCCTGCGATGATGAAACCTGCAAGGAACATCGCTCCGCTGAGAGCGACTACTCCCTTCTGTTCGGATTCTTTTTCTTTGGAACCAAGCCGTTTTTTCAGCAGTTCGGGTTCTTTCACAAAAAGCACTATCCCCAATATAAGCATTGGTATGAACAGCACTCCCATGAACAGCCGTCCATTGGCAAAACTCAAAGTACCCGCAGGCAGAAACACCAGCAGTCCCACTAAAATAATACCGGCGATAAATTTTGTAAGTCCCTGTATCAATAATTTCCTGTTCATTTTCATTTACCCCTTTTTATAAATTCCCTATATCATATTATTATCAAAGCTTGAAATCGTCGTAAAGAATATTCAGAGCCTCTGTCAGCTTGCGCATATCCGAATATGTTCTGCCGTCCGACTCCTTGATAAGTGCGGCCAGTCTGTCCGAAGCTGCAAGAAGTTCCGTATAAGCCGGGCTGAAGCTGGCTGTATTCCTGTTCTTTTTCGGGATCAGCACAGGCTCTGCATCAACGGTAACAACTCCCTCACCGATGTCAAATTCAGCACCGCTGTAAGGCACATACACATCCGCACCAAGTTCCTCACGCAGGCGCTGTCCGAATGATTCTGCCGAACTTGCCTCGCCGTGGTTGATGAAGAATTTCTTGACACCCTTTATAGCCTTCGCCCAGCTGAGAAGTCCGTTTACGTCTGCATGGCCGCTGACACCGGGAAGCTGTGTGATATGAGCGGCAACTCTTACAGTCTCACCGAAAAGCTTGACTCTCTTTGCGCCCTCGATAAGCGAACGTCCGAGAGTATTGCCTGCCTGATATCCGACAAAGAGGATAGTATTAGCCTTCACCCAGAGGTTGTGCTTCAGGTGATGCTTGATACGTCCTGCCTCACACATACCGCTTGCCGAGATTATAACCTTCGGGCGGCTGTCGCTGTTGATAGCACGGGAATCGTCGCTGGAAACTGTTCTGATAAGATCATCGAAGAACAGCGGATTTATGCCCTGACGCACATAGCTGAGTGCTTCCTCGTCGTAACAGCTCTCACGGTTGCTGATGAATATATCAGTAGCTTCATTTGCAAGAGGACTATCCACATAAACGGGGAATCCGTCGTGATTGCGCACCAGTCCGTCTACCTTTATTTTACGCAGGAAGTAGAGCATTTCCTGAGTTCTGCCTACTGCAAATGACGGGATGATAACGCTTCCTCCCCTGTCAAATGTCTCCTGAAGCACCTGAGCAAGAGCCTTGACATAATCGGTAGGGCGGTCATGGACACGGTTTCCGTAGGTGGATTCCATAACTACATAGTCAGCCTCATCGATGTACTGAGGGTCACGGATAAGGGGCTGATTGGTGTTGCCGATATCGCCCGAAAATACGACCTTCTTTGTAACTCCGTCCTCTGTGAGAGTGAGGATAATGCTTGACGAGCCGAGGAGGTGGCCTGCGTCACGGAAGTAAACGTTTATGCCTTCGCAGATATCCACGGATGTCTCGTATCTGTGGGGCACGAAAAGCTCGATAGCGCCGAGAGCATCGTCCATAGTATACAGCGGCTCATAAGGCGGTTCACCACGTCGCTCCGCCTTTCTGCTGCGCCATTCTGCTTCAAATTCCTGAATGTGGGCGCTGTCACGAAGCATAACGCTGCAAAGATTTGCAGTAGCGTCCGTAGCGTGTATCTCGCCCTTGAATCCTCCTGCATAGAGAAACGGCAGAAGTCCCGAATGGTCGATGTGAGCGTGTGTCAGCAGTACAAAGTCTATATTTCCGGGAGCAGTCGGAATCTGTACATTCTCATAGATATCCTCACCCTGTTCCATTCCGAAATCGACAAGGAATTTCTTGCCGCAGGCTTCAATATATGTGCAGCTGCCCGTAACTTCGTGGGTAGCTCCGATAAAAGTCATTTTCATAAATATGCACCTCGCTTTTGTGTCGGTGTAATACCGCTTATAGTATAATTATACCACATTATCGGCAAAATGTCTATATCTATTTGTTAAAAATTAAGAGGGGTTAATTGTTTATATTATACTGATAAAGGGATGGCTTTTGTAGGGAACGCCGCCCTCGGCGTTCCACAAGTCTGAAATATGACATGGAATTACGGGCGCACACTGTGCGCCCCTACAGATTCAACTCATTTTGCCGAAATTACAGGACGTCCGAACGTTGGGCGCACACTGTGCGCCCCTACAAATTCGACTCATTTTGCCAAAATTAAAGGACGGCCGAACGTTGGGCGCACACTGTGCGCCCCTACAAATTAGACTTATTTTGCCAAAATTAAAGGACGGCCAATGGCCGTCCCTACAGAATCGCAGATAACCAACGGGCGGATAATATCCGCCCCTACATATGTTACAATAGAATTTACAAGAAGTATCAGCGAGCGAAAGCAGATTATGCTAAACG
>CADBAC010000147.1 GCA_902792495.1 Ruminococcus flavefaciens
GTACCGTGAGTTTCCTTGAGTCTGTGCTGATTGTGGCGCTTGATAGGACCTGCGTAGCCCTTACCCTTGCTTGTGCCGACAACGTCGATAGCGTCGCCAACTGCAAATGTATCAGCCTTTACGATGTCGCCTACGTTAAGAGCATCACAGTCCTCAAGTCTGAATTCCTTGAGAGTCTTCTTGCAAGCCACGTCAGCCTTATCAAAATGGCCCTTCATTGGCTTGTTCATTCTCTGAACCTTAACGTCGCCGTAACCGAGCTGAAGTGCAGCGTAGCCGTCGTTCTCAACGGTCTTCTTCTGAACTACAACGCAGGGGCCGGCTTCTACAACTGTTACAGGAACAACTTTTCCTGCTTCGTCGAAGATCTGTGTCATACCGATCTTCTTACCGATAATACCTTTCTGCATATCGCATTTCCTCCTGTTAGGTTATTGGTCGATATTTCGTCGAAGATCTGTGTCATACCGATCTTCTTACCGATAATACCTTTCTGCATATCGCATTTCCTCCTGTTAGGTTATTGGTCGATATTGCATCGACTTGACCGACGGATCACCGTCATTCCGCTTCCCGAAGCGGTGGTTTGCATTTTATTGAGTGTAAGGAATTACTTAACTTCCATTACAACGTCAACGCCTGCAGGGATCTCAAGCTTATCAAGAGCAGCAGTTGTCTTGTCTGTAGGACGGATAACGTCTACGAGTCTCTTGTGAGTTCTCATCTCGAACTGCTCACGGCTGTCCTTGTACTTGTGAACTGCACGAAGGATAGTAACAACTTCCTTGTCAGTAGGGAGCGGGATAGGTCCTGAAACTCTTGCACCGCTTCTCTTAGCTGCCTCAACGATCTTAGCTGCTGCGATATCAACAGTAGCGTGATCGTAACCCTTGATCTTGAATCTGATTTTTTCATTGACTGCCATTGTTTTCGCCTCCTTGTAAATTTTGACGGGGACGCAAACTGGAATATCACACGCATCCGTGTGTTTCATGCCGTATCTGATAAAAAAACTCGAAAAACCGTTATGTTTTCCGAGTGATCGACAGCATTTGAGCACAAAAAGAGCATAGTTCACGCATACGCAAGCTGCGTGAGAATAAAGCACAAACTGTGTTCGCTATTCCAATCGCCCGGTTTAAAATCGGACATACTCCACGGAAATTACCTGACAAACCGTCAGCAACCTTCCGTTTCAACGCATATCTTAATTGCAGTCAGTACGCATTCAGCGCACTCAACGTAAACTATTATATCACAATATATTATATAAATCAAGCGGTTGGAACAAATTGTATCTGTAAATTTTTTATGAACGATAATTTATTTTTAACTATATAGCATATCAACGGGATTTGCCTGTATCCCGTTGATATGCTATGATTTTATGTGTCAGCTTCCGAACACATATTCCAGTCCCGTCAGAACAGTGTCGCCTACGCTGTCGGAATCCACCACTTCTATTGCCTTTTCAGGGCGGTTAGTGATGATATTGTCCACGCCGAGAGCCATCATCTTCTTCATTTCTCCCGAACGGTCAACGGTCCAGACAAAGACCTTCTTGCCGCTGTGATGAGCGTAATTGACCACGCTCTGATTCACGAAGAGATAATTCATGCTTATAGCGTCGATATACTTCATCTGCGAGTAAACCGTAGACGGAGCGATATTTGCGATAAGCGCCGTCTTTATCTCAGGATCGATCTCCTTGATCTTTTTCAGCGCCTTATAGGAGAAGGATGTGACATAGCAGGAATCGCCTATGTCGTACTCCTCGATAAGTTCAGCCACCTTTTCAGCCGTAGCCGCCACATTGCCGTGACTCTTTATCTCGATATTGAGAAGGATGTCGTGGCCCACAAGTTCAAGGACTTCCGAAAGCTTAGGTATCTTCACATCGTCAAATGTACCGTCGTCACTGAACCAGCTTCCTGCGGAATACTTCTGAGTCTCTTCATAGGTCATAAGGCTGAGTGTGCCTTCGCCGTCTGTGGTACGCTTGATGTCGTCATCGTGCATGACCACAAGTTCGCCGTCCTTTGTAAGCTGAACGTCCAGCTCGATGTAATCCGCACCGCTTTCGATAGCGGCTTCAAAAGCAGGGAGAGTATTCTCAGGGGCGGCCTTTGACGCGCCACGGTGAGCCGTTACCTGAGTTCTCGCCAGTATACCTACGTTAAGTGATACATTGCCCTTGTAAAGTTCACGGATGTATGAGAAATTGGCAAGGAAAGCAGCGGCTGCAATAATGCAGACCGTAACTATCCTCTTGACGTGTGAGACCTTCTCAGGCTCGATAACAGGCAGTTCAAGCTTTTCTTTCTCGTCGATATCAGTGAAGAATCTTCCTGTCAGCCAGCACATCACCGCAGGCGCAGAGAAGAATGCCGACATAGCCGTAAACACTTTTGCCGCATACTTCAATACCTTCAGAGCCGTTCTGAAAGCCACACGATGATTTGATACGCCCTTTACGGCAAGGATGATAAAGAAGCTGATTCCGAATGTTACCAGCGCTATTGTCGCAACTACAAGCAAGGTCCAGAGGAGCATTGCGGCGATCATCTTCACCTTTTCGCCGCTTATCATCTTCTTGCTCTTCTTTATGCAATCGTGGAATTTATCCTTTGTGAGTATCAGCAAGTGCAGACTGTATGCCGAGCTGACGATTATTATAACGAACAGCAGCTGTATCAGCACATATGCCGCAACTGCCATCCAGCCGTTGACCGAGCGGAATATTCTCCGCAGTATAGGCATGAACGGAGCCATGAACACACCTGACGACATAGTGAACTGTGCCAGCGCCGAGCAGAACATGAATCCGATAAAATCAAGGATGCCCATACCTCTGAAAGCATACTTGAAAGCTTCAAAGCCTATCCTCGTCATTTCAAAGGAGCCGACTTTTTTCTTTTTGAAGAAGCCGGAAAAACAGCCTGCCAGAGCCGAAAGCTCCACAAAGGAGAAGAATGCCGAGAAGAAAAGTATCAGTATCAGCACCAGTATAGTAACAGGATGTTTCAGGAAGAACAGCACATTCTCATCGGAGAGGTACTTTATTCCCGAGCATTTCATAGTCCATTTCAGCAAAAAAGCGAGTACAGGCGCACCGACAGCGACCATTACCAGCTTGAACAGCAATTCAAACAGCAGAAAGTGAGGCATAGCACGAAAGAAAACGCCTGCTGACTTAAAGAAATTTTTCATATCAGCCTCCGCATTTATAGATTATACATAAATTATACAACCGCAGAGAGCGTATGTCAACAAGTTTATGAAAAAAATGTGAACAGAAAATACGCCGCAAAAAAGGGAGCGTATAACGCTCCCTTATATCACTTCTTTATCTTCATGGATATATCGAAGCACTTCACGCTGTGTGTCAGTGCGCCGAGAGATATGATATCAACTCCTGTTTCAGCCACAGAGCGGATATTCTCCGATGTGACATTTCCCGAAGCCTCAAGCAGTGCCCTGCCTGCTGTTATCTCCACAGCCTTCTTCATATCGTCACAGCTCATGTTGTCAAGCATGATTATCTCTACTTTGTTGTCGAGAGCCTCTTTCAGTTCATCGAGAGTTCTTACTTCGACCTCTACCTTTACAGTATGGCCTATCTTCTCACGGAGCGCTGTTACTGCCGCTGTGATGCCGCCGTATGCGTCGATATGATTATCTTTAAGCATTGCAGCATCTGACAGGTTGAAGCGGTGATTCTTTCCTCCGCCCACAGTTACTGCGTACTTCTGAAGCGCACGGAGTCCGGGGAGAGTCTTTCTTGTATCGGTAACAGAAGCATTAGTGCCCTTTACCAGTTCAACACACTTGTTTGTAGCTGTAGCTATGCCTGACATATGCTGTAGGATGTTGAGAGCTGTTCTTTCGCCTTTCAGCAGAGTAAGAGTGCTTCCCTCCAATTCGGCAATGATATCGCCCTTCTGCACCTTTGTGCCGTCCTGAAGCAGTATCTTAAAGTCAACGTCGCCGCCTGCCAGGTCAAAAACTCTCTTTGCAACTTCGATGCCGCAGACTACGCCTGTATCCTTTGCAACGTAGTAAGCGGAACTTCTGTGCTCGGGAGGGATGAGATTGTCAGCTGCTGCGTCGATATAGTTTATATCCTCCATCAGAGCAGTTGTTATGATATTGTCGATATAGCATTGTAAAAGCTTCATAAGCATTTTCCTTTCATCAGTATTTGTATACAGAATCTATACAGAGGAATTCCTCAAGAGTAAGCCCCGAATCAGTGACCTCAGCCGCAAGGGGCTTTCCCAGATAGCGGACGTGCCATGATTCGTATTTGTAGCCTGTTATGTCCTGTTTGCCCTGCGGATAGCGGAGTATGAATCCGTATTCGTCACAGTGTTCAGCTAACCATTTTGCTTCACGGGTATTATTGAAAGCATCGCCTGCCATATTTATATCCATGGCAAGTCCTGTCTGATGCTCGGAATGTCCCGGTCTTGCAGAGTATGTATCCGCCTTTGCCTTGCCGTCACGGTTCACATAGGAGTTATAGAGGTCACGCTGATAATTGTATGAGCGGAATCCCGAACATATCCACAGATTCAGCCCGTCACGGGCAGCAGCCGCCTTCATTTCATTGAAAGCCGCCTGTGCTTCGGGAAGAATTCCGCCGGGATTATACGTTGACGGAAGATCATAGGTCTTATTTGCGATGAGTATGCCATTGACATAAGTAATGCCGTTTATCTGCTTTATGTCGTGCTTTGTCAGCCTTTCGGATGTGCCGTCGTCCCATGTAAGGTCGATATGGAACGAATCCACGGGATTTATAACTGCATGAGTGGCGTCATCTTCTGCGCCGCTGCGGAAATACAGATCATTTCCGTTTTTTTCATACATAAAGCTTGTACTCCGGTTTGTGTCGGTATCAAGATAAGAGCCGTTCACGCCCTTGATGTCATACACACGGTTCACAGTGCCGCTTCCTGTCCACTGACCCGTAAGCAGGTCGTCATAGTTGATGGGCTTATCGCCGTAATAGCGCATTGTTTCAAGCCTTCCATCGCTCCATATGATATTGAAAGCCTTGCTGTTCAGCCATGACACACGGGCTTCCTCGGATGTATCGCCGTAATCAAAGGTGAAACAGTCCCCGTCCTCCGTACCTTCACCGCCGTTGAAATAGAAGTAACGTGCAGCTGCATCATCGGAGGCTATCCACGTACCACCGGGCATTCTGCCCAAATTGGCGATGACTATGAATTTCATAGCGGCAAGGTCAAGGGAATCCGCAGAGTCGTCATTGTTTATATCCGCCTGTGCAAACTGCTCAGGGGTAAACTGCGTTCTTCCGTGAATGTACGCTCCCAGCAATACCGCATCACTTATATTCACTTTTCCGTCACCGTTAATATCTCCCATCAAAACAGGAGTATCCGCATATGCAGTTACCGCTGACGGGAGCAATGCAGCAGATGCCAGAACAGCGGCTGCTCGTTTTATAAGTGCTTTTTTCATGAGCCACCTTCTTTTCATATACCGAGGATATCATAGAAGACCTCATCAAGCTTCTGCCATTCGGTTTCCTTTTCGCCGTCCATTGCATCAGCCTTGTGAATGATATCCTCCAGCTGTTGTTCGATGTATTCATGGAGTTTCTCTATACGTCTGCCCTTTCCTATTTCGGGCGTGTGCATTTTCATTTCGAGCAGTCTCTCAACTTCGGGTCTGATGAAGTCCTCCATTTCAGCGTCCATCAGCTCTGTAAAGAGCATTGGCGGAGGAGTGCCCTTGTCCAGTATCCACCTTGCGGCAAGAATAGGACGAAGAACATAGAAATACTTTTTCAGCTTCACCTCTTCATCCATGAGATACGCCTTGTAGTTGTGCCTTGCAGTGCTGAGATAGTGATACACGCCTGCCTTTGACATAAAGCATTCATCAATGATGCCCCGTACCTTCTCCCACTCGGGAGTAGTTTTATATACGATAGGGGAGCCGTTCCACTCAAAAAGGGTAGGATTCGATTTATGCAGAAGTCCGAGAGTTTTTCTGATATCCCAGCCGTTGATGTCGTAAACATCGTTCAGCTCCCATTCTATAACGTCACGGGTCTTTTCAAGCTTCAGATAGTCTTTCGGAGTGCGGACATAGATGAATCTCACATCATAGTCGCTGTCGGGGGAAGCAAATCCCCACGCACGGCTGCCCGATTCAATGCAGTGTATTATCCTGATGTTTTCTTTTTCCTCTATTTCATCAAGCTTCTGCTTTATCCTTGACACTATTTCTTCTGACACGAACATTCCTCTCCTTTCCTTATATCATTACTCACTCAGGCTATCAGACGTAGCTGATATTGACCTTGCCTATGCCGTGAGCAGTATTTACCTTGTACTTTCCGCTGCATTCCTTGTCCAGCACCAGATCGATATTTCCTACACCGCCTTTTACATCGATATCTCCGTTAACGCTTCCCTCATAGGAAATATTGCCTGTGCCGCCCTTGATATCCATACCTCCGGAGACACCTCTGACTTTGACTGTGCCTGTGCCGGATTTTATATTGAGCGAGCCGCATTCCAGAGCGTCAATTTTGACATTGCCTGTTCCGCTTTCGATACGCAGTTCCTTGAGCGCTCTGAAATTATTCAGTGAAGTATTACCGACACCCGAATAAATCTCGGCTGTACTGCACTGTACTCCGCTTATACTGCCGTTTCCCAGACCCGTCTTGATGATAAGGCTGCCGTAAAGCTTTTCGGGCAGGCTGACACGGCAGCTGCGTGATCTGACAGGATTATGGAATATCATTTCTGTAACGGAGGGCTTTCTGATATCGATGATAAGTTTATTGTTCTCCGCCTTTGCAAATGAGCCTTCGGGGACATTTCTGAAGCTGATATGTGCGGTATCGTCATCGCTCCTTGTCACCTCAAGATCGGCTGCACGGCATATCAGTTCTATGTCAGTGAATTCTTTTTCGGGTATATCTGCGTTGAGATCAATAGTATTTGCCATTTTATTCTCTCCTGTCTGTTTATGTTCGGTAATCAGGCTGACTCAGCTTGTTACTGTATTACTTCGCCGAGGATTATATAAGCAACGGTAACGATAGACTTCGCAAGTACGAAATCAGCGTCCACGAAATACTTGCCTGTGAGAAGCATATCACGTATCTCGCCTATGCGCTTGTAGCCTTCTGCTGCTGCCTTCTTGTCAGGGATAACGAAATAACTTTCCTGCATGATCTTTCTTGTCTCGGTACGTACACCCTTTGGTATGCGGTCATGGCCTGCATTTTCAGTGAACTCAGCTTCTTCAAAATCCTTCGGAACGCTGTCCATTCTTGAAGCTATGCAGTTTGCGGCATGGCGTGAGAATACCAGAGCTTCGAGAAGGGAATTGCTGGCAAGACGGTTGCTGCCGTGAACGCCTGTATGTGAGCACTCACCGCAGGCAAAAAGATTGCGCAGGCTTGTCTCGGAGTTCTTGTCAACGTCGATACCGCCCATGAGATAGTGCTGGCATGGGTATATCGGTACAGGCTCCTTTGTCATATCATAGCCCTGTTCAAGCAGGTTCTTGTATATCATAGGGAAGCGTTTCTTGAGGAATTCGCTGTCCTTGTAGCTTATATCAAGGTAGAAATCGGTAGAGCCTGTCTTCTTGGATTCGAGAACGATAGCATGGGATACTACATCTCTCGGAGCAAGTTCAAGGCGCTCGTCGTAGTTGTGCATGAAGCGCTCCTTGTTGCAGTTAAGGAGGTATGCGCCCTCGCCACGTACAGCCTCGGAAATAAGGAAGCACTCACGGGTAGCACGGTTGTTGAATGCGGTAGGATGGAACTGGACGTAGCTGAGATTCTTTATCTTAGCGCCCATTTCATAAGCGAAAGTGATACCGTCGCCTGTAGCGATAGCAGAGTTTGTGGTGAACTGGTAAACACGTCCGATACCGCCTGTAGCAAGGATGAGGAAGTGGCAGTTCACAGTCTGATATGTATCATCAGGCATTTTCAGGAAAGCGGAGTAGCCTGTGGAAGTCTGCTTGGTAGCACACATCAGGGTATTCTCCATAATCTCCACATTAGGGAGAGTCTTTACTTTTTCGAGAAGCTTGCCTGCTATCTCAGCGCCTGTTGAGTCTGCATGGTGGAAGATACGGTGATGACCGTGACCGCCTTCGAGGGTACGGTGATAGGTGCCGTCGGGGTTCTTGTCGAAGTCAACTCCGAGGTTTATGATATGCTCGATATCCTGAGCAGCCTCACTTACAAGAGTATGAACAGCGTCAACGTTGTTCTTGAAGCTTCCTGCAATGAGGGTATCGTTCTGATGGTACTGTATATTATCCGTAGGCGACTTGTAAACACCTGCGATACCGCCCTGAGCGAGAGAAGAGTTACAAAGCTTCAAGTCACGCTTACAGAGGATAAGTATATTCAGTTCTGATGGAAGATTGATAGCTGCATAGAGACCTGCTGCTCCGCAGCCTGCGATGATGACATCATAATTACGGGACATAATCCGTCACGTCCTTTACAAAATGAGATAGTATCCGCAAACATACGTATACACATACATTATACCACATATTCTGCCGTTTGTCACTATATTTCTAAAAATTACCACGGCAAGCTGACGGCAGCTTGACCCCGGTCACGATTCGGCGCAAGCGCCTAACTTCTTGCAAAGCGATGAGTTTCTGGTCGCTCGACGGCTTGCTATGTCATGATTTGTCAGCGTGCGAAAGCAGATTATCCGCTTTGTACAGTGTTAGCGAGCGTAGCAAGCGAATCGTGAATTGCCTGCGGAGGCGACTCCGCTCGCTCAACGGCACTTCTTGTAAGTATAATTCATGTAACATTTGTAGGGAACGCCGCCCTCGGCGTTCCACAAATATTCATCCGTCAGGCCAAAGGGCGCACGCTGCGTTCCCATCGGGCGGATGATATCCGCCCTACAATGTACGTTCACATTCCGAACGTCCTCACACGTACCCATATCCTGTGTAGGGAACGCCGCCCTCGGCGTTCCACAAATATTCATTCGTCAGGCCAAAGGGTGCACGCTGCTTTCCCATCGG
>CADBAC010000148.1 GCA_902792495.1 Ruminococcus flavefaciens
TATCTTCAGCAGGCAGGGATGCCCTTTGAGGATATCGAAGCAAAGGGTCTTATGATGCCCGTTCTCTCTGTTGAATGCAGATACAAGCGCCCCCTTGTATTCGATGAACCCTTCGCCGTGTACGCTAAGATAGTGAAGTTCAACGGTGCTACGCTGAATATGGAATACCGCATAGTCAGCAGAAAAAGCGGAGAACTGTGTGCTGAGGGAACATCTTCCCACTGCTTCACGGATATGAACATGAAGCCTGTCCGCACCAAGCACAGCTACCCTGATGTATATCAGCTTTTCGCCGATTATCTGGGATATGAGATAACCGACTGAGGGCTATAAATAATTATACTAAAAAGAGCACCTTATGGTGTTCTTTTTTATTCTATCATAAAATATTACGTTTTTCAAGGGGTATAACAGTCTGTAAATAATTCGTTAATTTGCATAAAATCTATTGACAAACAGTAATTTTTAGGTTATAATTATATCAGAACCCTCCGATAAATACCTGAGGGGGTGGATACGAGGGTCATATTATAGCCGCTCGTCTGTGGTCATTGACCGCATTTCCTGCGGCCGCTGAAAGGTGATGAAGATCATGGGAAAATTTATTATCAAAACAACAAGCACAGGTTTTACCTTCAGTCTCAAAGCTGTTAACGGACAGATAATTGCGACAGGAGGCGAGATCTACAACACTATCAGTTCTGTCAAAGGCGGCATTGCAAGCGTTGCTAAAAACGCTCCCGAAGCTGCTGTGGAAGACCAGACTGTGTCCGCTTATGAGACAAAATCACATCCTAAGTTTGAGATCTACAAGGATAAAGCAGGTGAATTCCGCTTCCGTCTCAAAGCAAGAAACGGTGAGGTCATCGCAGTAAGCGAGGGCTACGTCAAAAAGGACAGCTGTAAAAACGGCATTGAAAGCGTCAGAAGAAATTGTGTTGACGCTCCCGTTATCGAACCTATCAAGTGATAGTAAACGCAATTTATCCGTAAGGGAGTTCTTCTCCCCGGACTCATTTCCTTTATCTTTCAGTATTATTTTGCCCCTGACAGTATTTCCTGTCAGGGGCAGTTTCTGTATTATTATGATCTTCTGCTCTTGATGATGTATCTGCTGCAAAAGAATGTGATGAGGAAGTAACCGCCGTAAATGGCCAGTATCATAAGAACCGTTATGAAAACCGAGGCCGCCATTCCCTCTGTGCCTATGGCGCCGAGTACAAAACAGGCAAACTTCATTCCGAACACAGAATGAACTGCTGCCAGAATAAGCGGCACGATGAAGAATATGCCCGTCTGTCTGAACAGTGACGCTGTTATCTCCTTTTCGCCTGCTCCGATCTTTCTCAGCATTTCGTATCTTTCAATGCTGTCCGCACTGTCGGAAAGGTGCTTCAGTGCAAGGATAGCCGCACAGGAGATAAGGAAGATAAGGCCGATATACAGGCATACGAATGTCACTATCGCTCCGAGTCCTACAGCGTTGTTGCTTATCGCAACCTTTGTATCTATACCGCAGGAAAAGGCATGGCCGCTTTCTTCGGCATATTTTCCTATATATGTATCATAAGCTTTCTTGTATTCTTCACGTTTTATCTTGTCTGTTACATTTTTTTCTTCTTTGTCAGCGGCTTTATAGTTGCCGATGAACTCATCGACTGAGGCGAATCTTTCGTCTGCTGCACTGTCGGGAATGATGATTATTCCGCTATTTACGTGCTGTGCACTGATGTCGATGAAGCTGTCAACGCATTCATCGGTCTTTGAAACAAGCTCTCTGCCGAATACTTTGATGCCGAAACCTTTGCTGAGCACCGCATTTCTCAGATTCAGAGCATTATCGAAATTGCAGATGACCACAAACTCATTATCCGCAAGTTCAAGTTTATCTCTGCCGTAGAGTTCCATTATCTTGTTGTAATCGCTGAGTTTTACTATCTCTTCGACGCTGTTCCATGAAATGAAAGGAAATTTTCCTTTTGCCTCTTCCGCATATTCTCCGCAGAAGCTTTCAAGGGTGAGTTCGGGATCGGTATATTTATGGAAGTGAACATATTCCTCCATATTGCTTGTCAGATCACAGCCTGCCTGCTTGTACATCTCCTCGATATCCACAAACACAGGAATACCGTCAAATCCTGTTTCGCCGCCTTCTTTCTCCGAGTAAGTCACTTCAAAGTCAGCAGGGCAGTATTTTTCGATGTTCGACCTCATGGAGTTTCTGACTGTGAATGCCGACGAAAGCAGACATATCGTAATGAAAAGCATCAGGCATATGATAGTCATTGACATTACGTTTGTGTTTATCTTGCTGCTTATCTGACGGAATGTGAAGCTGTTGAGGCTTCTGTAGTACATTCCCTTCAGCGACATAACGATACGAAGTATCATTCCCGATACCGACCAGAAAAGCAGGAATGTGCATACAGCGCCGCCTGCGATGATGAGTGCGAATCTTTCCCTCGAAAGCTTTTCCATATGCCAGCCAACTACGAAATATTCATATGCGAGCACTGCTGCGGATATGAGGAATACAGGTACGCATATCCACATTTTCTTATGCTTTATCTTCTCAGAGCGCTTGCCTGAGTTAAGAAGGTCTATGAGCCTGCACTTTCCTATTACCGCAACATTCAGTATCATTACCACCACATACATGATAGCGAAGCATATCCCCGTTTTTACTACGGCTGATGATGATACGGTGAATTTATAAGCTGACATATCCGCATCAAAAAGATTAGCTGTCAGCGCCGCCATAAGCTGTGAAAGGCCGATCCCGAGAATAAGACCTGCAATCAGTGAACCTGCACCGATCATAGCAGTTTCAGCAAGAAGTATCTTCGATATCCTTCTTTTGCTCATGCCCATTATCAGATAAAGGGCGAATTCCTTGTTTCTGCGCTTCATAAGGAAGCGGTTTGCGTAAACGATGAGAAGTCCCAGCACTATTGCTACAAACACACTTACTCCCGATATGAAATCTTTCAGAAGCTCTATCATATCGTGTTCGTCGTTTTCAAGTCTCAGATATGCAGCCTGTGTGGAAAGCGAATTGAATGCATAGAATATTGATACACCTATGATGAGGGTGAAGAAGTAAACAGCGTAGTCCCTGATACTTCTCCTGATATTGTTCAGTGAAAGCTTAAAGAGCATCGCTTACGTCACCTCCCAGCAGAGTAACCACATCTATTATCTTATTGAAGAATTCCTTGCGTGAGCTGTCCCCACGGCTTATCTCATTGAAAAGCTTGCCGTCCTTGATGAAAAGGACTCTTGACGCATAGCTTGCTGTGAATGAGTCATGAGTTACCATGATGATGGTTGCGTTATTCTCGCTGTTAAGGTAGTTGAAACGCTCCAGCAGAAGCTTTGCCGACTTTGAATCAAGAGCACCTGTAGGTTCATCAGCAAGTATAAGACTGGGATGAGTGATTATCGCTCTTGCAGAAGCAACTCTCTGCTTCTGTCCGCCTGACATCTGATAGGGATACTTCTCAAGCACTTCTGTAATGCCCAGCTGCTGTGCCGCAAGCTTTACAGCTTCGTCTATCTCCTTTGCAGGGCGATTCTGTATGGAAAGCGCAAGGGCGATATTCTCATAGGCTGTAAGTGTGTCAAGGAGATTGAAGTCCTGGAAGATGAATCCCAGTTTGTCACGGCGGAAATTTGTAAGCGCCTTGCCTTTCAGCTTTGTGATATCCATATCTCCCAGAAAGATGTGACCTGCTGTTACACGGTCAATTGTGGAAATACAGTTGAGGAGCGTGGTCTTGCCGCTTCCCGAAGCGCCCATTATAGCCACGAATTCTCCCTCGTCCACTTTAAATGAGATGTCATCGACTGCTTTTGTAAGATTCAGCTTTCCTCCGTAGTATTTTTCGATATTCTGTATTTTCAGAAGTTCCATAGTTACTGTTCCTTTCCTGTTTTTACTATGATAATTATACTACGAAGACTTGCAATTGTCCTTCGCCGAACATTACTCAACATTACATTTTTGTAATGTTACTCCTGCATTGTGATATATTCATTTTTTCCGAATGATATCATTATATCTGTGTACTCGCCCTTCACGGAATCCGCTGAGACAGTGTGTCCAAGTCGGTCGCAGAGGCTTTTTACTATGTAAAGTCCCATTCCCGTAGAGCGTGAACGTGTACGGCCGTTTTCGCCTGTGTAGCTTTTTTCAAATATATACGGCAGGTCGGACGCAGGGATACCTATGCCGTTGTCACGGAAATGCAGAACTGTTCTGTCGCCATTTTCTTCGGCAGATATATGGATCTCCGGTTCACGTCCCTCTGCTATGTACTTCATACTGTTTCCGAGAAGCTGACCAAGTATGTACTCCAGCCATTTGGCATCGGTCATAACTGTTCTGTCAAGCCCTTCTGTGAATATGCCCACATTGCGCTGTAAGAGCTCTTCCCTGTTTTTTACGGCTATATTGCCGAATATGCGCTTCAGTGATACTTCTTTTATGATGTAGTCCTTTTCCGCATTCTCGCTTCTTGCATAGTAAAGGACGTTTTCGATGTAGTCGTCAATGCGTTTCAGCTGCTCGGAATACTTGTTTCCGCTTTCGCCGTCATTATGGCTCATAAGGAGCAGACTTGCAACGGGAAGCTTTATCTCGTGCACCCAAAGCTCGATATATTCACGGAAATCCTCGGAGAGTTTCGAGTCGTAGAAGCTTTTCCTGCGGAAATAATCCCAGAGAAGACGGGTTATCCCTGCAATGAAAAGCACACAGGTAGCGGCGGAAGAAATGTACATACGCACACGGAATGCTCTGAAAAACAGCATAAGTATGAACCACGAAACAAGCGTTATAAGGATAGCGCCGAAACGGTCCCTGATGTAGTCCTTGAATCTCATATCAGCACGTACCCCTGCTTCTTTCTTGTCTCTATTGCATTTTCACAGCCGATATCCGCAAGTTTGGCTCTGAGTCGGCTTATATTCACGGTAAGAGCGTTGTCGTTGATGTATTCCTCGTTGTCCCACAGCACGGTCATAAGGTCATCACGGGTAACTATCTCGCCTTTCCTGTCAAGCAGCTGCTGAAAGATGAGCAGTTCATTCTTAGTCAGTGATACCTCTTTTTCGCCGTTTCCGAGGATGCCCTTTGCGGTATTGAGTTCAAGTCCGTTGTAGGTGTTGTTCTCGGGTTTTGCGGAACTTCTTTTCAGCACTGCCGATATCCTGAGCAGAAGAATAGTGGGATTATACGGCTTTGTCACGTAGTCGTCAGCTCCGCAGCTCATGGAGAGGACCTCGTCTATCTCGGAAGTATGGCTTGTGACCATGATAACAGGCACACTGCTTTTGCTTCTGATATCTCTCAGCACCTGCTGCCCGTTGGCGTGAGGGATGTTGATGTCAAGGAGTACAAGGTCGGGGGCGGATTTCAGCACATTCTCGGCTGTAGCTGAGAAATCCTCGGTGGTATCTGTTTCATATCCGGCATTTTTCAGCAATTCCGCAAGCTCTGAGCGGATAGCCGGATCGTCTTCAACAATAAA
>CADBAC010000149.1 GCA_902792495.1 Ruminococcus flavefaciens
TTCTACTGCGTATGCACAAAGGATGCCGTTGCTAAGGGCGGAAACGCAGGCAAGATCGTTCGTGAGGTTTCAGCTGTAACAGGCGGTAAGGGCGGCGGAAAGCCCGACGGCGCTATGGCAGGTGCAGGCGACATCACAAAGGTAGACGAAGCACTGGCTAAGTTTGAAGAAATAGTAAAAACTACAAAATAAAAAAAGCGGCGAAGCCGCACGGCTGGTTATCAAGAACTTCCCTCGGCTTGACCGACATTATTACTAAACCGTCCGTAAAGCATTGCTTCGCTTGCTTTACTGCTTTGTCAGGGGGCTTTGCCCCCTCATTCACCCCCACCAGAGAGGTCTACACCTCTCTGGACTCTGGTGATAGGCGGCTGCGCCGCATATTATGAATTTTTGAAAAGGAGTAAAAATATGGACTGCTTATTCTGCAAGATAATCGACGGAGAAATACCAAGCACAAAGGTATATGAGGACGAGTATGTTTACGCATTCAAGGACATCGCTCCCATCGCACCTATGCACATTCTCATAATACCAAAGGTACACATTGCAAGTGCAAATGACATAAACGCAGAGAATTCATCACTGGTTGCCAAGGTTTTCGAGGCAGCAGGAAAGATAGCCAAGGAACAGGGCTGCGAAAGCTACCGCATTATCAACAACTGCGGTGATGATGCAGGTCAGACTGTAAAGCACCTCCACTTCCACCTTCTCGGCGGCGTAAAAATGGGCTGGGGCCCTGAGTCACTGGGCAAGACCGAATAAGGAGGAAATATGGCAAATACCTATAAAATGACCATTGCAGGCCTGGAAAGGGAACTCCCTATCTGTCCTGTAAGCGATAAGCTTGATATTGCTGCATTCGTTATGTTCTCGGATGTTGAAGTTACTGTAAAGTCAGCTGAGGAACTTCTGAAGAAGTGCCCTGACTTCGATATCATCATCACAGCCGAGTCAAAGGGTATACCTCTTGCTTACGAAATGGCAAGACAGAGCGGCAAAAACTACGTTGTAGCAAGAAAGTCCGTTAAGCTGTACATGACTGACCCTGTTGAAGTTGAGGTCAAGTCCATAACAACAGCAGATGTGCAGAAGCTTTATCTGGCAGCAGACAAGGCCGCAATGCTGAAAGGAAAGAAAGTCCTTATCGTTGACGATGTTATCAGCACAGGAGAATCTCTCAAGGCGCTTGAGACACTTACAGCGGCAGCAGGCGGCAATATAGCAGGAGAGGCAGCAGTCCTCGCAGAGGGCGACGCAGCCGACAGAGACGATATTATCTTCCTCGAGAAATTACCGCTCTTCTTCAAATAAGGTCAATAATATGAAGCGAAAAATGATCGGAGCGGCAGCAGCATATATGTCGGGATCATTCTTCGCTTCCTTTTTTAACGATGTACGTGCGTGGCTGATAGGTGCGGCGGCGGTGGCAATGGTGCTGATCTTCGGCGGAAAACGTGGCTGGAAGCGGACCGACTTCCTGCTGTCGGGAATTGCTTTTACTGTTGGTATAGCTTTGTACTCGGCGTATACTGCTGTGTGCTATAAGCCTGTAGTGGCATATGACGGAACAGATGGCAGCTTTACCGGGAGCATTACCGAAATTACCCGATATGACAGCAACAGGGCAGGATATGTGCTGAAAGGCCGCATAAACGGTGTGACCGATGCGAAGATAACTTATTTCGGATACGATCCCGATGCACGTTACGGCGATACTGTAAGTATAGAAAAATGTACTTTCCGTAAACCAAACAATGACTACATTTTCAACAGCGAGTTATATTACAAGGCGGACGGGATATTCCTCTCGGCGGCTTCCGCTGAGAATGTCCGCATAACTCACACCCATACCCGTTTCATCAGAAACAAGCTGGCCGACTTCCGCAGCTATATGACCGAAAGGCTGAAAGCGGAGACAGATGAGGATGTGGGAAGCTTTCTCGCAGGCATGATTTTCGGCGAGAAACGTGAACTTGACAGCGACATAAAGACTTCGCTCTACCGCAGCGGTATCGGCCATATCCTTGCGGTTTCGGGACTTCATGTGTCTATCATCGCACTTCTGCTCATGAGCGTACTGAAGAAGGCAAACGTGAACAGATTTGTTTCATACGGCATAATGAACGTGATGCTGATATCATTTGTGGCTATGGCGAATTATCCCGTTTCCGCCATACGTGCCGCAATAATGATGGACCTGTTTCACGGCGCAAGGCTGATACGCAGGCAGAATAATTCCCTGAATTCGCTTGCCATAGCGTCACTGATAATACTGACAGCACAGCCCTACGCTATATTCGATGCAGGCTTTCTGCTGTCGGTGTCGGGCACATTCGGAATCGCCGTGTTTGCCCCGTTCATGACAAAGAACATGAAATATGAGACCATACCGCAGATAATCGCAAAGGACCTGATAACTGCCCTTTGCACTTCGGTGTCCGTCTTTCCCATAAGCATGATATTCTTCGACGAGACATCAATGATATCGCCGGCAGCAAATGTTCTGCTTGTGCCGCTGTGCACCATATCAATGATAAACGGCCTTATCTTTGTCATCACAGGCGGAGTGCTTCCTATCCTCTATCCGGCAAAGATATTCACAGGCTTCGTCATTGCCGTAAGCCGCAGGCTTGCCGATGTACGGCTTTTTCATCTGCCCCACGGCTCTGACTTTACGGCACAGCTGCTCGTATTTCTCGGATCTGCCGTGCTGGGAGTGTACTTCATCGCACATTCCCGTAAAGCCGTGGCGGTTTCAGCAGCTTTAGCGGCTGCGATCTACGGCCTGACCGCAGCTTCAATTATGCACATTCACAGGAATGAACTGACAGTTGCGGTCGTGGGCAAGGGGAAGAATGCCGCAGCTGTGATCACATATCAAGGCACAGCTGATGTTATCGACCTGACAGGGCATTACAAGAATCCCCGATATGTTCAGCGGTATCTTACTGTCAACGGCTATGACAATGTGTCACATCTGGTGCTGACGAAAAAGGCGGAGGAGCGTTATCAATCCTATCTGGACGAATTCGGTTTCATCAGCATATCGGAGAAAATGTTCATGGCGGACGGTGATGAAGTACGGGACGGCGGAGTTTATCTCTTTGACAAGGACGGCTTTTCCATTGAAAGGGACGCATACACCATAACCTACAGCAGCGGTGTACTCACTGTCAGCGGAACGGGCGGCGATGTCACCTTCCTGACCGCACAGGCCGATATCCCCGAAACAAGCAGCTATACCATACGCTGCGGAAGCAAGGCCGAAAGTATAGCCGTGCCTTCGGGAGTGAATGATATAATGCTGGACGACCATAACAATTGTTTTGAAATGATACTGTCGGAAAACGGCAGCAGTATAAGGAGTTTGTAATGCCTCAGACTGACCCAAAAGGATTAACGGCAAAGCTCAGAAAAGGTGAGCTTGATAATATATACTACATCTACGGACAGAATATCCCCGAGGTGGATAAGCTGACAAAGCTGATAATAAAGGCGGCTGTCGGCGATAACGAGGAATTTGCCCTGACCCGTCTCGAAGGACGTTATCTTGACTTTTCCGAGCTGTATGACATGGTGCAGATGATGCCCATGATGTCGGAGTACAACTGCATCCTCATCAACGACTATAACTGCGAGCGTCCCCGTGAGAATATGGCAGGTCTGAGGGCTGACGATATCACAAAAAAACTGCTGGAAGCTATAAAGGATGTGCCTCCGCAGACAGTGGTGATATTTAACGTCACAGGCTTTGAGATAGCCATAAAGTACGATTACAAGGCGAAACAGAACGTCATCAGGGACAAGAACAAAAAGCTTGCGGATTTTGCCGCAAAGCACGGCACGGCTGTGGAATGTCCGGTAAAGACAGCTCAGGATATGGCTAAGGATATCGCCTCGGCTGTATCGGCAAGGGGAGGCTTTATCTCCATAAATGCGGCCCGTGAACTGGCTGAACTTTGTCAGTGCGATACCCTTACTATCAAAAATGAGATAGACAAGCTTTGCTCCTATGCCGGCAGTAAGGAGATAACCTCTGAACTGATAGGTGACATGGTACACCACGAAAGCGGAGTTACCGCCTATAATCTGGCAAGCGCAGTTGCGGCTTCCGACAGGAAAACTGCCTTTGAAGCCATGGACGAACTGATGGCGGACAAAGATAACCGAGGTGCGGTTCTTGCGGCTATAACATCTGCATTCCTCGATATGTACCGTGTTCAGGCGGCAAGAAGATGCGGCAAGTACGCTGACGCTGTAAAGCAGGATTTCGCCTACTATAACCGTGGATTCGCTATCGACAAACTCTACAAGGGCGGAGCGACGATGAGCCTTGAAAGGCTGAGGAAATGCATAAAGATACTGAGAGACACTAACATAAAGCTGAATTCATCAGGCGGAAACGAGAAGATAATGCTGGAGCAGATGGTGACTGCTATGCTCATTTCCGACGATCGGCGGAGGACTAAATGATTAAGATAGATGAAGCTATAATAGTTGAGGGCAAGTACGACAAGATAAAGCTCTCATCACTGGTTGACGCTGTTATAATAGTGACAAACGGTTTCAGCATATTCAAGGATAACGAAAAGCTGGTACTGATCCGCTATTACGCGAAGAAAACGGGTATAATCATACTCACCGATTCCGACAGCGCAGGCAACATCCCCGATATCTTCGGCAAGGAAAAGCGCAAGACAAAGCCTTCTGCTGAGGGCAAGCTGGGTGTTGAAGGCATAAACTCAAAGCTTATCATGGAGGCTTTTGAAAAGGCAGGCATAACCGCTTCACACAGCGGGAAAAGGTCGGATATCACAAAGCTTACTCTGTATGAACTGGGACTCAGCGGCGGCAGCAACAGCCGTGAACTGAGGGAAAAGCTACAGGTAAGCCTGGGACTTCCGAGACTGCTTTCGGCTTCGGCGCTGGTGGAGGTGCTGTGTACCATGATGAACAGCGATGAACTGGCTGAAGCTGTGGCAAAGGTGAAGGAGGGATCTGATGATATATAGCAGTCTGCTGTATATTTACGGCTTCCTTCCGCTTTCACTGCTGATATTCAGCGCTGTCCCGAAAAAACACCGTGAAGCGGTGCTTCTGGGGCTTAGCGGTATATTCTGTGCGTCGTTCGGACTTTATTACCTCATATTCATGGCAGGCTATGTTCTGCTCAACTATACCATGTGCAGGATAACCGAGTTCCTGAAAAGCAAAAAGAGCATAGCGGAAGTGGCAGTAGCTTCAACGGTGATAATCGATATAACGGTGCTCTTTTCGTTCAGAGTGCCCTATATGAGCTGGTTTGCAGGGATGATACGTGCTCCCGGGGGATTTTATGCGGCAGGCATATCCCTGTTCACGCTTTCGGTCATCGGCACATTGGTTGACGTTTACAAGGGCAATGACAAAGCGGAAAAGAATATCATCCGCTACGCTCTGTACATCATGTTTTTCCCGAGACTTCTCATGGGGCCTGTTATGCGCTACAGCACATTCCGCAAAGCTATGTCACATCCTCAGACAGGGCTTGCACAGACAGGCAAGGGGCTGGCAGTCTTTGGAAAGGGACTTGCAAAGAAAGTGCTGATAGCGGATACGCTTTTCATGCTGTATTCGGATGTTACGGTTTCTGAGTGGACGAAAGTACCTGCCGTGAATGTGCTTCTGGGCATATCAGCATATCTTTTCGGAATATACTTCGAGATGTCGGGCATCGCTGATATGGGCGCAGGAAGTGCTATCTGCTTTGGTTTCCGCTTCCCTGAATGTTTCAGATATCCCATATTCAGCAAGAGGATAAACTATTACGCTATGAGATGGAACACACCTGTTGTGATGTGGTTCAAAAGGTACATCTCATGGCCGCTTACCACATCCGCAGGCAACGTCATAGCAAGGATCGCATTATTCCTTCTGACATGGGCACTCATTGGTTTCTGGTATAAATTTGACATGAGCGGTATCGTGGCCGGCATAATTCTTGGTGCGGCGATACTCATAGAAAGCAGACTGCGAAGCAGGAACACACTGAAGATCACAGGAGTTGTGTACACGCTTATCATCGCAGGGATATGTGCGTTCATATTCTCGCAGACAAGCGCACATGAACTTTTCCGCAATCTTGGTTCTCTGATAGGACTGGACGGACTGGCCGATTCTTCGTCGCTTTATCTGTTGAAAGAGTACACACTGATACTTCTTGCTGCGGCATTCTTCTCGACCGGAATTGCCCAAAAGCTGATCGGAAGAGCGTCGAAACTGAAATTCGCCGACAAGCTTTTCTGGTTCATACCTGCTGCTGTGGTTTGTGTGCTTGTGGTCTGCACTGCCATGATAGCGTCAGGAGGCAGTTCGGAACAGCTTTTTATAAAACTGTAAGGAGGTCACCATGAAAGAGTATAAGATAATAACAGCGGCTGCGGTTCTGGCTTTTGCTGCTGTGATGGCTTTCGGGACCTTCCTTTCACGGGGGAAGAAGTCGTCTGCTGAGGAGGCACGAAGCCTTGCGGAATTCCCGAAGGCGGACTTTCAGTCAATGTATAACGGAGATTTCTCAAAGCAGATGAACGATCACTTCACTGATCATTTTCCCCTGCGCAGCAAGTGGATGAGCATTGAGACAAAGCTGCGTTCAGCGCTGGGAGAAAGCATATCCGACGGTGTGTATATCGGCAGTGAGAGACTGCTTGACTGCGGCTTCTCGGAACGTGTTCCCGATCCGACAGCGGCTGACAGGCTGAACGCTTTTGTATCGGGATATGACGGTACAGCCTATCTTGCGGTCATCCCATCATCATCGGGAGTCTACGATGATGAACTTCCATATTACCTCCTCGGCGATACGGAGGGACAGCAGATAAACCGCCTTTACGATTCACTCAGCGGCGGCATAAGGAAGATCGATGCTTACAATATCCTGAAAATGCTGAAAGATAATTATATTTATTACCGCAGCGATACTAAATGGACAAGTTACGGGGCATACTGTGTATACAGAACCGTTATTCAGAAGCTGGGATTTCAGCCTATAACTTACGATAAGTACACTATCAGGCACGTTACAGATAATTTCAGGGGCGACCTCTACAACAGGACTCTTTACACCGGCGTAAGAAGCGATCTGCTTGATATTTACGAATATCCCGACGGTTCGCAGATCCTCACCTGTATGTCCGTGGATAAGGACGGCCGTATCGAGGAACGCAGTTTCTATGATATGGATATGCTGGAAACTGAGGATATGTACAGGATGTATCTGGGTGAGAACGTACCTGTGCTGGAAATAGAGACTGATGTGAACAATCAGAGAAAGCTGCTTGTTATCAAGGACAGCTATGCCGATTGCTTCATTCCGTTCCTCACACAGCATTTCAGCAGGATAACAGTTGTATCTCCCGAGGATATGGACGGTGTGCTGAGCGATTATGTTGACGTTTCGGACTATGAACAGACGCTGATGCTTTTCGGTATAGAAAATATAGGTAATACCGAATTTTTCAGCGGTATATCAAAATAAAGGAGTTAATGATATGAAAGCTTTGGTTACAGGTGCGACTTCAGGCATTGGTATGAGTATTGCAGGGAAACTCAGCAAAAAAGGCTGGGAACTCATACTCACAGGCAGAAACGAGAAAGTTCTGAAGAAAATGCAGGCGAAACTGGGCAGCGGTACAGAGATAATAGCTGCTGACCTTTCCAAAAAGGACGAGGTGCTGAGAGTATACGAATGCTGTAAGGACAAGGACGTGGATATGCTTGTCAACAACGCAGGATACGGACTTTTCGGCAAATGTGAGGATATAGACCTTGAAGATGAACTGAATATGCTGAACGTGAATATCACAGCCCTGCACATCCTTACAAAGCTGTTCCTGCGTGATTTCAAGAAGAAAGACCGTGGTATCATCCTCAATGTAGCATCTGCGGCCGGATTCATGAGCGGTCCGCTGATGTCTTCCTACTATGCGTCAAAGAACTACGTAGTTCGCCTGACTCTTGCCATATATGAGGAACTGAGGCGTGACAGGTCAAATGTTACGGTAACGCTTCTGTGTCCGGGACCCGTAGCGACTAACTTCAATAACCGTGCAGGCGTAAGATTCAGCGTCCGCCCGATAAGTGCTGATATGGCAGCGGAGTGCGCACTGAAAAATGCACTGGCAGGAAAGCTTTTTGCTATCCCGTCGCTTAGTGTGAAGCTGGGAGTTTTCGGCTCACAGTTTGTGCCGCACAGACTGCTTTCGGCTATAGTATACAATATCCAGCACGGCAAGATACAGAATAAGGACGGCGGCCGATGAGGGATATAAGCTACAGAGTTGCACTGGGAGGCATAGTTTCGGCGCTGTGCCTCGTGGTGATGTTCCTTGCAGGAGTAATGCCTGCCCTTTATCTGCTTCTGCCGATGATAGCAGGAGTTCTGCTGATGATAATAGCGGTGGAAGTAAACAAGGGCTGGGCATTCCTTACATATGTGTCGGTCAGTCTGCTTTCGCTGTTCATCACGTTCGATAAGGAAGCGGCGCTTATCTTCATCATGTTCTTCGGACATTACCCCATACTGAGGATGTTCATTCAGAAGATCAAGCCCACCTTCATCAGGCGGATTGTCAAATTCCTGATATTCAATGCCTGTGTGCTGGCATATTTCTATACAACGGTGTTTCTGTTCGGAATGGACGAGATACTGGACGAATTTCAGGAGTTCGGCAAATACGGCGGATACATCATGCTCGGCCTTGCTAATATAGTTTTCCTGCTATACGATATCAACCTTGACTTCACCTATAAACTTTACAAAGACAGGATAATGCCGAAATTCCGCAAAAAAAGGTGACCATGTGCATATAACCGTGATACTCATATAGAAGCTTTATACGCATTTATCGGGGAAAACCTTTCTGAGGAAAGGTTCTTCCCCGAACCCCTTTCCAAAGACTTTTAATA
>CADBAC010000150.1 GCA_902792495.1 Ruminococcus flavefaciens
TGGTGGAACTGGTAGACACATCGGTCTTAAGAATCGATGTCACTGTGACGTAAGAGTTCGAATCTCTTAAGCCGGACCAGAGAAAGAAATAACACATGACACACGCTCACCAAGTGCGTTGGTAAAGAACCCGGGAGTCGTAGGGGCAAACTATCCTACACGTTATTTCTTTTCTTGTCATGCTCCAGATTTGATCTTAGACGGGGGCCATAGCTCCGGCATGCACGATAATATGGTCATCGTTAAAAATCCAGAAAATAGTAACTCACATAATTACTGGAAGGGATGCTCGTCACATCTTCGGGTACTTTCTAAGATCAAGTATATTGAATAATTGAGATGTGGTAATAATTTAACCACTCGGAATTTTTATGTGCCGATAGTTTAAGTAAAAAAATACAATTAATTCGATATACATTTATATCGGGAATATGAGGTAGCTCCTTATAGACCCGCCATGGTGATATGTGATGGAAGTTCAGCGGATGGAACACCGCCGACGTTTTATTGGAATGCATGAGTTTCAATGAAGCACCACGCCGTAGGGCTAAGCGGAGGTCGTGGGTTCAAATCCCACTCATCACATATCTAAATAAATATCCGGATGTAACTCAGTTTGGTAGAGTGCTTGCTTTGGGAGCAAGATGCCGCAGGTTCAAGTCCTGTCGCCTCGACCAGAACTTTTTCAAAAAGCTTCAAAAAAACTTGAAAAAATTTTGAAAAAGGTCTTGACAAATGAAAAGAAGTGTGATATAATAATTAAGCAATAAGCGCTGGTGTAGCTCAGTTGGTAGAGCAGCTGATTTGTAATCAGCAGGTCGGGGGTTCGAGTCCGTCCACCAGCTCCATTATTTTGCTTAAATGAAGTATCATGCTTCATATGGGAGAGTTCCCGAGTGGCCAAAGGGGGCAGACTGTAAATCTGTTGCTTTCATGCTTCGATGGTTCAAATCCATCCTCTCCCACCACTAAGCCCCGAGCAAAATCGGGGCTATTTTAATTTAAAGGGGTATTAATTATGTTCTGGACTAATCTTGTAAAAACTATTGCCAAGGTACTTCTGGTTGTAATGCTCATCGCTGTATTCATTGCATTCATCGGTGCGGTAAGGATCAGCGTCGTTTCCGGTCTCATTACTCTCGTTGGAGGATGCGTCGGTTCATTTGTTGCTGTTTCAGGCATCATGATGATCTGCGAGATCTCAGAGAATATCGCTGCTATCAAGAATCACCTGACAGGTACAACTTCTAATACAACTGAGCCTATCAGCTTCAACAGCATTGCTCATAATCTTGGCGTTAACCTTAATAATCAGAATAACACTGCTCAGTCTGCTGCTCCTGCACAGCCTGTTGCACCTGTACAGCCTGCTGCACCTGCGCAGGAAGAGTCAAAGCCTGTTGATCTCAGCAAATAATGATTTGACGGCACCTTGAGTGTGCCTTTGAAAAAGTACCTTGCTTTAACGGCAAGGACTTTTTTATGCCCGGAAAAAAAGAGGATTTGCATTAAAACTTATGCGAATCGTTAAATAAAGTATAGGAGATGAACGATATGCCCGCAGTAAGAACTACGCCTTCTGTTGAAGCTTTTAAAAAATACTGGTGGAACAGAAAAGCTACTATGACCAATCTGATCCTGTGGATCGTACTTATTGTTATTGACATTCTGCTTATTATCGGCGGTGCACTTACTCCCGGGGCAGGTCCTGACAGTTTCCTTATGTTTTTTGTCATCCTGGGCATTATATATATCATCAGGATGGTGAATACTCCTCAGAAACTCTACGACAGGGTAACTAAGATATCTCCCGATCAGGTGGAGACCGTGGCTTTCGGTGACATCGGCTTCACTGTTGAATTAAGAGGTACTAATGTCATGGAACATAAGGAGATACCCTATGTCCGTGTGACTTCAGCTCAGTACAAAGACGGCTGGTTCTATATCGTCGTCGATCAGATGTACACTAATTTTTTCTGTACTTCCGATTTCATCGAGGGTTCTCCCGAGGAACTGCTGAATATTCTCAGCGCTAAAGTCGGAAACAGATTGACTGTAAAAATGTAAAGGCGGAAAACAACATGAAAGAAGATAAGCGCTTCTATGAGGGATTTGAAGGTGAAAAGAAGTTCATCTTCTGCCTCTATGAAAATGGCACACCAATCGAAAAACTCCATCTGTGGGAAGGATACTTTGATGATATACTCTCACTTATCCCTTACTCAGGCAAAAAATGGGAAGGTCTGGCTGAGTATTATCAGCTTGCCCTTGATTTCGATGACGAGCACTGGAAGGTGCCTTCATGCAGAAAAGCACTGGAACAGCTTGAAGCTATAGACAGGCACAGGATGAAGTATCCTCGCCGTTCCGACTGCTATGACGCAGTTGTTGAGCTTTTCCGCAAGGCTGTTTCCGGGAAGCTGGATGTTTATATAGATTGTGAATGAAAGTAACGGGATATGCCCGTTCATATAAAGAAGGATAAATATAATTAATTCGACAATAAAATATCTATAAAACCGCCGAAGGCGGCATTCCGGGGTCAAGGGGGATGTTATCTCCCTTGCGGAGAGGGGTACGGGGAGAGGCAGAGCCTCTCCTAAGAAGTAGTGTGACGAGCGTAGCTATGTCACACGGCTGTTTGACAAGTACTTCCCTCGGCGAAGACCGACGAAGAAATTATCGATATTTATTTGCCGAAGAAACAAAGCTGAAAACGGATATGCAGCCGTCTGACGGCTCTGCTTCCGTTTATCGTGTTGGAGGAAAGAAAATATGATCAGAGAAGATTTAAGAAACATCGCTATCATTGCCCACGTTGACCACGGTAAGACTACCCTCGTTGACGAAATGCTCAAGCAGGGCGGTGTGTTCCGTGAGAATCAGGCTGTTGCCGAGAGAGTTATGGACTCAAACGACATCGAGCGTGAAAGAGGTATCACTATCCTTGCGAAGAATACTTCCGTAATGTACAACGACATCAAGATCAACATCATCGACACCCCCGGCCATGCTGACTTCGGCGGAGAGGTTGAGCGTGTACTGGAAATGGTTGACGGCGTTCTCCTGCTTGTTGACGCTGCTGAAGGCCCTATGCCGCAGACTCGTTTCGTTCTCTCAAAGGCACTGGAAATGGGCCACAAAATCATCGTTGTCGTAAACAAGATAGACCGTCCCGACGCTCGTCTTGACGAGATCGGCGATGAAGTTCTTGAACTTCTCCTTGACCTTGACGCTAACGAGGAACAGCTTGAGTCTCCTCTGCTTTTCTGCTCAGGCAGAAGCGGTACAGCTTCACTCAGCCAGTATGAAGCAGGCACAGACTTAAAGCCGCTTTTCGATACTATCATCAACTACATAGAGCCTCCTAAGGGCGAACCCGAAGAGCCGCTCCAGATGCTTATCTCCTCTATCGACTACAATGAGTATGTCGGACGTATCGGTATCGGCCGTATCGTAAGAGGCAGCATCAAGGTAAACCAGCCGGTCACTGTCTGTGATTACACAGGCTCTAAGCAGAACTACAACTCCAAGATCGTTTCACTTCTCCAGATTCAGGGACTTAACCGTGTTCCTGTTCAGGAGGCTACAGTGGGCGATATCGTGTGGATATCAGGTATCGAAGGCATCACTATCGGCGATACTATCTGCGCTACAGATGCTCCCGAGCCGCTGCCTTTCGTTAAGATAAGCGAACCTACAGTTGAAATGACTTTCGCTGTAAACGACAGCCCCTTCGCAGGCAAGGAAGGTAAGTTCGTTACTTCCCGTCAGCTCCGTGAGAGACTTTTCAAGGAACTGCTCAAGGACGTTTCTCTCCGTGTTGAGGAGACCGACAACACAGACGCATTCCGTGTTGCAGGCCGTGGTGAGATGCATCTTTCCATCCTTATCGAGAATATGCGCCGTGAGGGCTATGAGCTTTCAGTTTCAACTCCCCGTGTACTGTTCAAGACAGGCGAAAACGGCGAGAGAACAGAGCCTATCGAGCGTCTTGTTATCGATGTTCCTGCTGACTGCGTTGGCTCAGTCATGGAGAAGATAGGCGCACGTAAGGGCGAAATGGTAGATATGCACCCACAGGGCACACGTACAAGAATTGAATTCCTCGTTCCTGCAAGAGGTCTTTTCGGCTACAAGAGCGAATTCCTTACCGATACTAAGGGTGAGGGCATCATGAGCCACGTTTTCGACAGTTATCAGCCATACAAGGGCGATATCGAGCGCAGAAACACAGGTTCACTTGTTTCCTTCGAGACAGGCGAGGCTGTTACTTACGGTCTCTACAACGCTCAGGAAAGAGGTCAGCTCTTCATCACATCAGGTACTCCTGTTTACGAGGGAATGGTCGTAGGTGCTTCACCTAAGGTCGAAGACCTCGTTGTCAACGTATGCAAGAAGAAGCACCTGACTAATACCCGTGCAAGCGGAAGCGATGACGCACTTCGTCTTGTACCTCCGAGAGTTCTCAGCCTTGAGGACTGCCTGGAATTCCTTGCTGACGACGAACTTCTTGAAGTAACTCCTGAGTCTCTCCGTATCAGAAAGAGAATACTCAGCAATCAGCAGAGAGCTAAGATAAGAGGAAACGCTGCAAAGAATCAGTGATTGCAGCTGACATAACAAGCCTGCGGGCGGAGCGGAAATGCGCTGCCCCGCAGTTGCCGTTACTGCCGGATGCAGCAAGGCCGAGGATGTTCAGCCTCAGCCATCAGAGGTGCAGCCTGAGACTGAAGAAGTTGTTACCGAGCCCGATTCATATGAACCTCTTGCTACCGTAAGAGAACGTAATATCGAGGAAGCAGGCGATTTCGACTACGAGATATACGAGGGCAGGACTATCATCACCAAGTATAACGGAAAGGCTTCAAACGTCGAGATACCTGCCGAGGTCGAGGGAGTTCCCGTCTGCGAGATAGGCTTCTACTGCTTTGAGGCAAACTATCAGCTGGAATCAGTTACTCTCCCCGAAACCGTTGATATTATCGGAGAGGGCGCATTCATGGACTGCGGCTCACTTTCACAGATAAACATCCCCGCAAACCTTAAAGAAGTTCAGAGAGGCGCTTTTGTCGGATGTGTCAGCATCTCCGAAATGACTCTCCCTGCAACCGTTACCCGTGTTCAGGAGGAAGCATTCACAGCCTGCGAGGGTATGACCTCACTGACTATTATGAATCCCGATCTTGCTTATGAGAACTGGGGACTTGAAGACCTCCCGAATCTGGTAGTCTACGCTCCCGAAGGTTCTTCCGCAGCTGCATGGGCTTCTGCTATGGGCAAGCTGGGATAAAGGAGAATGATGATGAACAAGATGAAATTAACTGCATTGCTGCTGGCTGCGGCAATGGGCTGCGGTGTATTTACAGCCTGCGGCAGTAAAAAAAGCGGCTCAACATCTTCAGAGGTTTCATCCGATAAAGAAGCCGTGACAGAGGAATTCGATTCCGAAAGCTATAACGATAGCATCATGAAGGATATCGAAAAGGCTGAGGTGTCTGATGAACCGCTGACTTTCGGTTCTGTGGGCAAAGAAGTAACTCCGAAAGAGGAAGACGATGACGGAGATCTGGGTTCTTACCGTGAAACAGACAATGGCACTAAGCTTTACTACAGCAGTGAGGCATTCCCCGATGAACTGATGCTCACCCTCGAACAGTATTTCAACTCCTTTGCCAATGCTGATTATACCACATACAGCCGCTGCGCTTATCCCGATTATCTGGAGAAAATGGAAGCTTATCTTCAGAAAGAACATGGCTATGATATGAAGACTTCTTTTGCTACTCAGTGTACTAATCTGGCAAATAATATGGGCGGTAAATTCAAGGTCACACGTATCAAGATGGATGTTCCTCAGCAGTACGATGAGGAGAAGGACAACCTTCATGCTTATTTCGATAACTTTACCGATATTCTCGGCGAAGGCTACTATGATAAGCTTGTCGGGGAAGTTGATAATGTCTATGACGGTGAATTCTACGTAATGGCTGAAGGCGGCCGCAGCGGTTCGGAAAAACTGCTGATAAGCGCTTATGAAATAATCTTTGTGGAAAAAGACGGAAGATATTACGTTTTCGGTTGATAAAGGAGCATGGTTATGAAAGCTATTTTTAAGAGGACAGCAGCTGTTGTTGTCGCTGCTGCTATGATGACTGTGTCTGTTGCTTGCAGCAGCGAAAAAAATGAGGAGAGCAGTTCCTCTAATCTGGTGGGAAACGGCCCTTCCGACGGTCTTGAAGTCAAGGAAGAAGATATGCCCTACGGCGCAACTATGACTTCTCTTAAAGCTGCGAACAACGACAAGGTGAAGATGGATATCGACTTTGATTCGAGATATTTTGTGCAGGAGGGGACTGATTATCCTGAGATATACCTGCTTACAGAATACCTCGAAGCTATGCAGAAGCGTGACAGCGCAGCTATGGAAAAGATCTTCTATAAGCCGTTCCTTGAATATTCTGTAAAGACCAGCAATTTCGAGAGCGTTCAGGATTACCTTGACAAGTATATCGATAATCTTGAAACAAGGGCAAAAAGTCAGATCGAATTCACATACGCTGTTGTGGATACCTGCCTTAACGAAAACGAAAAGAATGAACTTACCGATTTTGAATTCGTTGACAGCAAGCTGGACGAACTTGCAGGAGAAAAGCTTTCCGATAAGGTGAAGAGCCGTAAACTCGTTTATATGGACGTTTCTTTCAAGGATTCTCAGGACAATTACTATATGCTGAATGATACCCTTGACTACGATATCTCTGTCTATATCTACAATATCGACGGTACATATTATCTTCTCTGATATGGTAAACAGTAAAGGGCGCACTATTAAGTGCGCCCTTGCCGCTGAGCGAACGGCGGCGAAGTCACGATCCGCTCGTAAACTCGCTTACTTTTGTAAGAATGATGAGTTTCAGGTCGCTCGCCGGCTTGTTAAATTGAATGTTATATGTAGGGGCGGATATCATCCGCCCGTAAATGGTTATATCAAATTTGTATTATAATGGCAGCTTCTTGCATACCAAAGAGGAACACCTCTTGGGACAAGGAGAGAGGGGAGAAAGAAAACCGCAGCAAAATCCGACATCCCCCCTCTCTCCTTTTCCC
>CADBAC010000151.1 GCA_902792495.1 Ruminococcus flavefaciens
CTCAGCAGCAACCCCATGTTGCTGTTCATCATGCCTGCGGGAGGATTCTTCACTCTGGGCATGATAATCGCCGCTGTGAACAAGCTTTCCAACAAAAAGCCGCCTCAGGAGCTGGGATGCAAGGGATGTCCCAATGCCGAGGCTTGCGGAAAGGCAGGTGACTGTCAGTGAAAACTATGTTGGTGATTCTTCTTTCGGCAATGCTGACAGACAACTTCGTGCTTTCAAAATTCATGGGAATCTGTCCTTTCCTCGGTGTATCCAAGAAACTGGACAGCGCCGCAGGCATGGGAATTGCCGTAACATTCGTAATGATATGCGCCACACTGGTGACATATCCCATCCATCACGGCATACTGGTGCCAAACGGACTGGAATACTTCGACACGGTGGTATTCATACTTGTAATTGCGCTTTTCGTTCAGCTGGTGGAAAACTTCCTGAAAAAGTGCGTGCCGTCGCTGTATAAGTCGCTGGGCGTGTATCTGCCCCTCATCACCACAAACTGTGCGGTGCTGGGCGTTACAGTGCTGAATATCGACAACAGCTACAGCTTTGTGCAGTCCATCGTAAACGCTCTCGGAGCAGGTCTCGGCTTCATGCTGGCACTTGTTATATTCTCGGGAGTCCGCAAGAAGATGGAATACGCAGACATCCCCGAAACTTTCAAGGGCGTGCCTGCAACTCTCATCGCCGCTTCAATAGTTTCCGTAAGCTTCATGGGCTTCTCGGGACTTTTCAGCTAAGGAGGTGGGGCAATGACTTACATCATACCTGTGCTCGTCCTCGGCGGATGCGGAATACTGGCAGGAGTGCTGCTTACGGCGGCTGCGAAGGTATTCCACGTTGAAGTTGACGAGAGAGTTGAAAAAATAGGGGAGGCCCTCCCACAGGCTAACTGCGGCGCCTGCGGATATGCAGGATGCTCGGACTATGCGTCTGCTATCGTGGAAAAAGGCGCTCCCACAAATCTGTGCCGTCCCGGCGGTGCGGATGCGGCAGGAAAAATAGCTGCGATCCTCGGTACTGCCGCCGCTGAGGTAGTGCCAATGACAGCAGTGGTTCACTGCAACGGCGACTGCAATGCCACTCAGACAGCTTTCGAGTTTGACGGAGTGCAGTCATGTAAGGCGGTAAAGCGATTCTACGGCGGAAACGGCCTGTGCAAATACGGCTGTATCGGTCTGGGCGACTGCGTGAATGTCTGCGAACACGGCGCAATAAAAGTGGAAAACGGCGTGGCTAAGGTCATCCCGTCACTGTGCGGTGCCTGCGGACAGTGTGCGGCAGTCTGTCCGAATCCGCTTATTTCAATAAAGCCCCTTGCCAAGCATATCGATGTGCTGTGTTCATCCGCAGCAAACGGCAAGGAGACTAAGCTGAGCTGTAAAAACGGCTGTATCGGCTGTAAGATATGCGAAAAGAAATGTCCTTCGGAGGCAATAAAAGTGGAGAATTTCCACGCTTCCATCGACTACGAAAAATGTACGAACTGCGGTTCATGTATGGCGGCCTGTCCTGTTAAGGTCATCCACAGCTGTGAACCGTCGGCAGTTCAGGAATGAGGTAAAATTATGGCAGGATTTGAACATCTCCTTGAAGACAAGGGAGCATCTATCATCACAAGCAGTTACGAGAAAAAGGGCTTCGATCCCATACCGCTGTGCAAGGACGCAATAAGAATGGCTGAGATCTTCGAGATGCCGTTCAAGGGCGACGAGTCCGACATCGACACTCTTGAGGGCATCCTGAGAGGACTTCATGTGGACTATCTCAACGGCTTCCTCAAGGGCGAGAATATGGTAAGCATCGAGCTTATGTTCGGCGTGTATCTGGGACAGTTCCTGCTTGACAGATGCCTGAAGCAGTACGGCTTCAAGTGGGACACATCGGAAGGTGTGCCATGCATCACAATGGGCAAGGAAAACAAGGTAACACCGATAAGCAGAGTACACAGACATATCGTCAACTGCACCAAGGAAGACGATATCCGTGGACTTTACATAATAGTAAAGGAATTCTCCGCAAAGCTGTTTGAAAGTAAGAAGTAATATGACGAAAGGGCCGCCTTTGGCGGTCCTTTGCTATATCACGGCAAATATAAAGGCACAGCAAAAAGGGCGCACACTGTGCGCCCCTACATTTTTCATAGTTGTCGATTTTCGGGCAGATTACAAAATGTTCGGCCACCATTAATTACGCATTACGAATTACGAATTATAAAGTGCCAACGAGCGAAAGCAGAGTATGCTAAACGTACAGAGTAAGCGAGTTTACGAGCGACTCGTGGATTGCCAGCGGGGGCGTCCCCGCAAAAGGAGCGCTGATGGTGTGGGTTTATGGTATCAATACATATGCTGTGCGTTAAGTACAAGATCGTACAGTTCGTTGATCTTGTCGTTGTCGTTCACGTTCAGCTGATCCAGTATATCAAGAACTGTGTCAAAGTCTGAATTTCCCTTGTACTCGGAATTCCTCAGAACCATGCCGAATTCTGTTACTGCCTGTGCAAGCTTCATTGAATCGCTGGGGGATGAGCTGTATTTCTCCATGCCGTAAAGGTCGGATGTGGTTCTGTTTTCATTGCCGACGGGGGTCTTGTAGGCGATGGAAAGCTTGCATATCTCCGATCTGCCGTTATTCTCGGCAGGGATGCTGTCATGCTCGGATGCAAATTCAAGCTGTACACCGTGGTAAGTATCGCCGCTGTCTGCAAGTTCAACTTCGTAGAGAGCCGTTACATTGTGGCCTGAGCCTACTTCGCCTGCGTCCTTTGTGTCGTCGAGGAAGTCCTCGGCTTCCATGAGTCGGTTATCGTATCCGATGAGGCGGTAGCTCTTTACCTGTGAAGGGTTGAACTCTACCTGTATCTTTACGTCCTTGGCGATAGTGTAGAGAGTGCCGCTCATTTCGGTGACGAGAACTCTCTCGGCTTCTTCCTCGGAGTCGATGTAGCTGTAGTTGCCGTTGCCGTTGTCGGCTAAAGCTTCCATACGTGCGTCTTTGTAGTTGTCTTCACCGAAGCCGAATACTGACAGGTAAATGCCGTTGTCACGCTTGGTCTCGATGAGGCTGATAAGTTCTTCCTCAGAGGATGCGCCTACGTTAAGATCGCCGTCTGTTGCAAGGATAACACGGTTGTTGCCGCCCTTGATGAAGTGCTTTTCGGCAAGTTCGTATGCGGTCTTGATGCCGCCTTCGCCGTTGGTGCTTCCCGAAGCAGAGATGGAGTAGAGCTCGTTGAGTATCTCATCGGTATTGCTGCCTTTTTCGCCGTTGAGAACGATCTCACTGGAGCCTGCGTAGGTGACGATGGAGATCCTGTCGTTCCTGTCAAGCTGTTCAGCCAGCAGTGAGAAAGCAGTCTGTACCAGCGGAAGTTTGTTGTAGTCGTTCATGGAACCTGATGAATCAATGAGGAAAACCAGATTTGAGGGGGGAGTTTCCTTCTGCTGAAGTTCCTTGCCCTGGATGCCTACCATCATAAGCTTGTGATCGGGATTCCGCGGACAGTCGGCCATTTCCACGTATCTGCCGAAAGCTGAGCCGTCTTCGGGCTGAGGGTAGGCGTAATCGAAGTAGTTGATGAATTCCTCGATGCGGACAGCGTCCTCCGGAACGAGATTTCCGTTCTCAATAAGGCGGCGGACGTTTGTGTAGGAAGCCGTGTCAACGTCAGCGGAGAAAGTTGAGAGAGGCTCGGATTTTGTCTCCTTGAAGCCTGCTTCTGCGTAGCCCTTGTATTCCTCGTTTGAGGAGGGGAGTTCGGGCTCTTCCTCCCAGTAGTAGTCGCTTTCGGGAGCGTAATACTCTCCGGCGTATTCCTCGGGAGCGTACTCTTCATCAGCGGATTCCTCGTAGTATTCGTAAGCGGAAGATTCCTCCTTGTAGGAACCTGAGACTGTTTCGTTTTTGCTTTCGCCGCAGCTTGTAAATGATGCTGCCATTATCATGCAAGCGGAAGATACCGCTAAGAGCTTTCTGTTGCCTTTCATAAGATTACCTCCATTTTCCGTCGGTTCATCGTCTGTGAACACGGATATTTTTGTAAGCGGCAATGAACATTGCCTTGTGACCTTTATTTCCATGGGACTTTCTCACTTACGCTGCGCAGCTTCGTGAACTTTTTCCACCTGTTGTCCCGTTTCTTTTGCTCCACCAAAGGAAAGGGGGCTGTTCTCTTTTTCTGCCTTAATTATACACCCTCATCCCGACAAATACAATAAACGGAAAATGCCAATATTCAGACAATTCAAAGGCAAGGCGGTTGTTATTTTCTGACATTCGGTTACAGAATCTTTACTTTTCTTGCTGTAAAATTACACACTTTACTGTCAAAAGCACAGGAAATAGTGTTTGTTCTGACGAATCCCGCCCTTTCGGAAAGTTGTAACCTGAGATTACAAAAACAGAAAGAGCACGTAACAATGTACGTGCTCTCTCTGCAACATATATAGAATTTGGAAGAAGTATGCTTGAAAATGAACTCCGAAATTGTACCATCCGTGGGATAATACTTCACAGCTGTGGAAATTTAAAGAAAAATCAGCGGTGAGTTATTGGAAAAATCTATCATACCTATTGACTTGCGCCCTCGGAAATGCTACAATCATTATAAGGAGATGACAGAATGAAAGAGAATAT
>CADBAC010000152.1 GCA_902792495.1 Ruminococcus flavefaciens
ATCATATTAACTCCTCCTTCACGGAAACATTTCAGAAAAGTCCCCTGAGAGCCTTAGCTTTGTCAGGGGACTCCTTCATGTTCACATAATATCAGACAATTGTGATAGAATTGTGAAGATGTGACGAGAATGTGAAGAAAATATGAACAACTTTTTAATAATTCTTGAATATTATACCATGAGTAAATAAAGAACCAAGGTATAATAAGAAAATCACAACTACACGTAATAAATCAGCGTGTATTTTATGAATTAGTAAAATCAGTTGTTAATGAGCTTGTCCTCATCGCTCCAGCTGTAGAGCTTTCTGATCTCCTCACCGATCTTCTCAGCAGGATGCTCAGCAGCCAGCTTTCTCATAGCCTTGAAATGAACCTGACCGCCTGCAGGTGACATATCAAGGAGGAAGTCCTTAGCAAATGTACCGTCCTGGATGTTCTTGAGGACCTGCTTCATAGCCTTCTTTGTATCCTCAGTGATGATCTTAGGACCTGTTACATAGTCGCCGTACTCAGCAGTATTTGAAATGGAGTATCTCATGCCTGCGAAACCGCTCTGGTAGATAAGGTCAACGATGAGCTTCACCTCGTGGATACACTCAAAGTAAGCGTTTCTCGGATCGTAACCAGCCTCAACGAGAGTCTCGAAACCAGCCTGCATAAGAGCGCATAAACCGCCGCAGAGAACAGCCTGTTCGCCGAAGAGGTCAGTCTCAGTCTCAGTTCTGAATGTAGTTTCAAGAACGCCTGCACGAGCGCCGCCGATAGCGAGACCGTAAGCAAGAGCAATATCCTTAGCCTTGCCTGTAGCGTCCTGATGTACAGCAACGAGACAAGGAACGCCCTTGCCTGCCTGATATTCGCTTCTTACAGTGTGGCCGGGGCCCTTAGGAGCGATCATTGTAACGTCAACGTCAGCAGGAGGAACGATGCAGCCGAAGTGGATGTTGAAGCCGTGAGCGAACATAAGCATATTGCCTGCTTCGAGGTTTGGCTCAATGTCATTCTTGTAAAGTGCAGCCTGCTTCTCATCGTTGATAAGGATCATGATGATGTCAGCCTGCTTAGCAGCCTCAGCAGCTGTGAAAACCTCAAAGCCCTGATCTACAGCCTTCTGCCATGACTTGGAACCTTCGTAAAGACCGATGATTACTCTGCCCTTGTCGCCGAGTGACTCCTTAGCGTTGAGAGCGTGAGCGTGACCCTGGCTGCCGTAGCCGATAACAGCGATTGTCTTTCCGTAAAGAAGTGAAAGATCGCAGTCCTGTTCATAAAAAACCTTTGCAGTATTTTCCATTGTGAATTACTCCTTTTGTTTTATATTAATTCGGAATTCGGAATTCGGGATTCGGAATTTATGTGCGGCTTTGCCGTATTAAAAAATATTCCGAGTCCTTAGCTTCTTCTTCCAAATTGTTGGCTTGTTGTTTTTTCATGGAACACGTTTATTGCAGTTTTCGATAATTCCGAATTCCGCATTCCGCATTCCGAATTTATTTAACTGTTTTGAGGCAGTTTTCGCCTCTTTCGATGGCAACGAGACCTGTGCGGCACATTTCCATTATACCGTATGGCTTCACCAGTTCGATGAAAGCATCTATCTTTGAGGTCTCACCTGTGAGTTCTATGGTAAGTGAAGCAGTTGAGTAGTCAACTATCTTTGAGCGGAATATCTCAACGGCAGTCATGATATCCTGTCTTACGTCAGCCTTGTTTCTCACCTTGATGAGAAGAAGCTCACGGATAACGGTGTCATTCTTGTTGAGGACTTCCACCTCACGTACATCGTGCAGTTTCTGAAGCTGCTGGAGTATACGCTCCTTCAGATCCTCATCACCGTGGAAAGCGATGGTGATGCGTGAGAAGCCACTTGATTCGGTCTCACCCACTGTCAGGCTGTCGATATTGAAGCCTCGGCGTGTGAACATTCCCGAAACTCGTGAGAGCACACCTGATATATTTGAAACGAGAACACCTATTACGTACTGATCCATAACTGTCACCTCACTTTATCTCTGTAATAATGTCGTCTATCGAACCGCCGGGAGGAAGCATAGGAAGTACGAATTCATCGCAGTCAACAGCACAGTCGATAACATATGTGCCGCCGCATGAGAATGCTTCCTTTGCAGCTTTTTCCAGTTCTTCCTTAGTGAATACTCTTGCGCCCTTTGCACCGAATGCCTCTGCAAGCTTTACAAAGTCAGTCCTGCGGTCGAGGGTGGTATTTGAGTAGTGCTTGTCGAAGAAAAGTGTCTGCCACTGTCTTACCATTCCCAGAACGCCGTTGTTCATGATAACTACCACAAGGGGAGTATTCTGTGATACGGCTGTAGCAAGTTCATTCAGGTTCATGCCGAAGCTTCCGTCACCTGTAAAGAGTACGCTTGTCCTGCCTGTAGCTGCGGCAGCACCGATAGCAGCGCCCATTCCGAAGCCCATAGTGCCAAGACCTCCGCTGGTAAGGAATGTTCTCGGCTTGGTGAACGGATATCTCTGAGCAGTCCACATCTGATGCTGTCCTACGTCGGTAACTACCGTAACATCTCCTGCATTAGCGGCAATGATGTCAACGATATCGTATGGACTGAGACGGTGGTCTGCCGGGAGCTCCGACTTATCGCACTGAGCAGCGCAGTTTTCGCAGTTCTTCTCATAAGCAGACCTGAGAGCGCTTTCTGTGCGCTTTGCTTCTTCCTTGCGAAGCTTCTTGATACGTGCGCTCCATTCGGGGTGTTCCTTCTTTTCGCAGAGAGCAGTAAGTCTGTCAACAGCGTCCCTGATGTCGCCCTTTATTGCAAGGTCAGCAGGGATATTCTTGTGAAGCTCTGCTCCGTCGATATCTATATGGATTATGCTGAAATTCTGTGCATAGCGGTTCTTGTTGCCTGTTGCACGGTCTGAGAATCTTGCACCGAGAGCGATAACAAGGTCAGCCTCGTCCTGGGCAACAGAAGAAGCGTAATGGCCGTGCATACCCTGCATACCGAGGAAGTGGGGATTCTTCACGGGAACAGCCGAAAGTCCCATAAGAGAGCAGCCGATAGGAGCGTCTATCTTGTCAGCAAGAGCCATTATCTCCTCGGAAGCCTTGCCGCTTATGACACCGCCGCCGAAGTAGATGTATGGGCGCTCACAGCTGTTGATGAGCTTTGCCGCCTGCATGAGTTTATCCTCGGGAGCAAATGCAAGAGGATAAGGGATAACAGGCTGAGCGTTTGCTGTGAATTCGCACTGTGCCACCTGAACATCCTTCGGGATATCCACAAGTACAGGTCCCGGACGGCCTGACTTGGCTATCTTGAAAGCCATGCGGAGAGTATCCGCAAGTTCGTTTATATCCTTGACAATGAAGTTATGCTTGGTTATAGGCATTGTCACACCAACGATATCCACTTCCTGGAAGCTGTCTCTGCCGATGAGGGAGCAGGGGACATTTCCTGTGATAGCAACCATAGGAACGGAATCGAGGAAAGCTGTAGCTATGCCTGTAACGAGATTTGTAGCGCCGGGGCCCGAAGTAGCGATAACAACGCCGACCTTGCCTGTAGCCCTTGCATAGCCGTCAGCGGCATGGGAAGCGCCCTGCTCGTGGGCGGTGAGGATGTGGTTTATCCTGTCACGGGCGATATAGAGTTCATCGAAAAGGTTGATGACCTGACCGCCGGGGTAACCGAAAACGGTATCGCATCCCTGTTCGATGAGGGTCTCGACAACTATCTTTGCACCTGATATTTTCATATTATCGTAGTCCTTTATTATTTAATAAAAATTAAGTATCATTAGGTATGACGGTGGGGAACGATCCCCGCTTTACAATCGCCGCCGCACAGCTGAGGGTTACGTCATCTTTCACTCCGTGCGGATACAAGACTGTGCACAGACCGCAGGAGAGCATATTTTACGTCCCTGACAAACAATAAAAAGCCCCCACATTCTGCGGAGGCTGAAACTTCATTGCTTATATGGACTTATAGTGCATATTAAAAAGCAAGAGCGCCATTCGGGCAGAATGAAGAAAGACTGCAGTCAGAGACGTTAATGACTGCGCCTATGATAATGACGATACCGCTTGAAATATAGACAGTTCTCATTATACTCCGCTCCTTACTGATATAATACAATTACTATTTTACCACTTTAAAATTGATAAATCAATAAGGGCAGACGCTTTTTATTAATATTGGCTTGAAACAGGAAGATTTCAAGGACGGATTTGTGCATGATGCCGTTTTTAATTCGTAATGAGTAATTGCGGATGGATTTAAAACGCTATGTAGGGGCCGCCTTTGGCGGTCCTTGCCGCTGAGCGAGTGACTCCCTGTAGTACAGGGAGATGTCCGAAGGACAGAGGGTACGTGCGACCGTTGGGAGGCGGCGCAATCACGATTCGCTTGCTGCGCTCGCTTACTCTGTACGTTGCGGTTACTCTGCTTTCGCTCACCGGCACTTCTTGTTATGTATGGGCGAACGAACAATTTGTAGGGGCGCACAGTGTGCGCCCTCAGATAAAACCATAAACACGGTTAGAATCTGTAGGGGCTGGCGTCCCCGACAGCCCACACCACAAGCAACATGAATCGCAACAACGGGATGTCGAGAACGCCGTCCCC
>CADBAC010000153.1 GCA_902792495.1 Ruminococcus flavefaciens
TTCTGTGAGAGATCAAACTTCTTCTCACACAGCATCTCAAAAACATCTCTTGCGCTGTGGCCTGTTGCAAGAATGACATTACCCGTATCAATACTGTGAACACCATTGCTGTCCTCATATTTCACAGATGTGATATGTCCGTTTTCCTCGGTGAAACCGCAGAATCTCGCTCCGAACCTTACCTCGCCGCCGAGAGAAATGACACGTTCACGAAGCTTTTTCACCACAGGTCTCAGCTTGTCGGTGCCGATATGAGGCTTAGCCATGTACAGTATCTCATCGGGAGCGCCGAACTCCACAAACTTGCGGAGTATCCAGCTTATACGCCTGTCCTTGATACCCGTAGTCAGCTTGCCGTCGGAGAATGTACCTGCACCGCCCTCACCGAACTGAATGTTGTTTTCGGTGTCGAGAACTCCTGTACTGCGGAATTTGTCAACAGCGATACAGCGTGAATCCACATCTCCGCCACGTTCAAGGACAACAGGTCTTGCGCCTGACATTGCAAGTACCAGCGCCGCAAACATTCCCGCAGGGCCGAATCCCACGATAACAGGCCTTTCGCTGTCAATTGGAACAAACTTCACTTCGTATTTCTCGGGCTTTATCACCGACGCATTTTTCAGTATCTTCAGAAGCTTCTCCTCGTTCTTAGCCTCGATGTCAACGGAGATAATAAAGTGGACATCCGACTTTTTTCGGGCATCCACGGATTTTTTTGAAAGGACCGCCTTTTTTATCCTGTCCCTCGGTATTTTCAGCTTTTTTGAAGCAATGCCTGCTATATCCGAAAAGTCCGCATCAAGAGAAACTCTTATATTTCCGACTCTTATCATCTGATCATCCTTTCAGCGACAGCGCACAATTTCTGCCTGCCCATATTCCCGAGGACCATGCCCACTGAAGATTGTAACCTCCGCAGTCGCCTGCAACGTCCAGAATTTCACCGCAGAGGTACATTCCCTTATGCTTCACAGCTTCAAGCTTGTCACTGATACATTCAGCGAGGATACCGCCCATAGTGACCTGCGCATTCTGCCAGGGCGAACATCCCGTAACTTCAAATTCAAGTGACTTTATGAGACTGACGATACGGCGTATCTCACCGTTTCTGAGGCTTTTAATCCTGTCATCAAGACTTCTCCCCACTGCTTTTTTCACCAGGTATATTGCCAGATTCTTCACGAATATACCTGTAAGGAATTCCTCAAGTGGGTAGTCTGCTCTGTCATTTTTCACACTGTCAGCAAGATATTCATACAGTTCATTCTCCGTCATCTGCGGAAACAGATCAGCGCAGAGAGTAAGCTTCCCCTCATACTGCTGAAAGAGATAAGCAAGATTGAAAACGCATATCCCTGACAGATTATTCTCGTTGAACTGTATCTCTCCCGATTCCTTTCGCAGCAGCTTTCCACCGGAATAAGCCGAAACTTCGCCCTTTATCCTGACACCTTTCAGTCCCTTCACGCTTTCGGGAGCAACTCTCAGCGGAGCGACTGCCGGGCATATCTTAGAGCTTTTCAGTCCCATATCTTTCAGTATCCTCAGCATACCTCCGTCGGTACCGAAAGCAGGCCCCGCATATCCTCCGCAGGCGATTATCACTCGCCTGCACTCTACCTCTCCGTTTTTGGAATAAAGCTTATATCCGTTCTTTATCTTTTCTATTTTCGTAACTTCAAAGTCACAGCGCTCCTCGATACCGAGAGCCTGTATTTTCAGTCTTATTGCGCTGAGAACTGTATTTGCACTGTTGCTTCTTGGATAGAGTCCGCCGTTTCGTCCCTCGCTTCCTGTTACGCAGAGCACACCGTAAGTATCACGGAAATAGTCCACAGCTTCGGGAGTTTTACCGATTATCTCCATAGCATTTATTGAGCCGTGGTAATTCTTTGCCGTGATATTGGTATTGCTCAGGTTGCATTTGCCGTTTCCCGTTGCCGCAAGCTTTTTGCCTGAGCGAAACATCTTTTCAAGTATGACCACTTTAAGCCGCCCGTCAGTCTGCTTAGCGGATACAGCCGCCGCAAATCCCGAAGCTCCGCCTCCGATAACTGCTATATCATACATAAGTTACTTACCTTCCTTTTCGCCGCTGATATGCACATCCACCTGTCTGAACGGGATAGCGACTCCGTTTTCAGCAAAAGCTTTCTTCACATTTTCCAGCATATCATATCTTGCTGAGAAATAATCCTCATTTTTCACCCATACAAGTGTATCTATGGAAACCGAGCTTTCCTTGTGCGCACCCATTCTGACAACAGGGGCAGGGTCTTTCAGTATCAGCTTATGGGACGATATAACTTCAAGAACAGCCGCTCTTGCCTTGTCGTAGTCCGTGTCATAGCTTATCTCAAAAGCAAGATCGATACGCCGTGTGGGAGTTTCGGTATAGTTGACTATCTTAGCCTCCGAGACCTTACCGTTCGGGATGAACACCGTCTTTCCGTCAAAGGTCATTATCTTAGTGTAGAGGATACCTATAGTCTTGACTGTACCCACAGAACCGTCTGTCTCGATGATGTCACCTGATGAAAAGGGCTTTGAAAAGAGAATGATAAAGCCGCCGCAGAGATTGGAAAGGCAGTTCTGCAATGCAAGGCTGACCGCAAGACCTGCCGCACCGAGAACAGTCAGTATGGATGACATAGGCACTTTCAGGAACGAAAGAACCATTACTATGACCACAACATAGAGAAGTATCTTAACAAGAGATACAAGGAAATGCTTTGCGGCATTGTCAACATTTGAGCGTGACAGCGCCTTTCCTGTTATTTTGGTGATTATCTTTGATACAAGTATGCCGATGACGAGCATTATCAGTGCAATGACAAACGAAGGCATAGCCGCCTTTACCATCTCACCGATATCCACCACAAATCCCGAAGCTTTTTCAAACTGATCCTCTATAGCTTCCGCAGGATCTGTATTAGCGGCTTTTATAAGTAAATGATCCAACATATTATTCAACTCCATAATATACTATTATATATTATAACAGATTGAAGCACAAAGGTCAATATTTACTTTAGGCAACAGTAAATCAAACAGATACAAAAACGGCAGTATGCAATATACCGCCGTTAGTCATTTATATTTACATTACGCCTGCTCCACGCAATACTGTGAAAAGTAAAAGCACAGCGCATATGAAAACTGTTGCAGGAGCTGAGAAATACGCTCCGAATTTCTGTTTTTCAGTGAGTTCACCGCTGTCTTCGGGGGCTTTTTCAAGCATGAAGCTTTCACGGTTCTTCTGCCACTCAGTCGCAAACAGTACAATACCGGTTATGATAAGCGCAATAATAAGCATTCCCATAAGCGACATAATGATGTATTTCGCAGGTTCATCCATCATTATTGTCATAACGTCCTTTGACTGTATCTTTTCCTTCATGTCAGCATCCACATAGAACGACTGTATCGTTCCGAGGGTATTGAAGCAGAAATGCATGATCATCGAAGGAATGATCGAACGTGTCTTTATGTAAATGAAAGCTGCAGCCATTCCGAATGCGGCAGTAGCAAAGGTCTGTTCGTAGTTCATATGCCACAGACCGAAAATGATACCTGTAGCTATTACTACGTGCCATGTGCCGTATCTTGAGGAATTGCGGACAAATGTGCCACGGAAAAGCAGTTCCTCAAAAAATGGCGCAAGGAACATCATTGCGATCACATTTACGATACGTGAGAAAGCGTTGTCCTCTGCTGAAAAATCAATAGCAGTAAATTCCACATCAAGCACTCTCTGTATCATATTCATGATAAAATTGAAAACCAGTGTAACACTGTAAATAAAGGCAAATGCTATGAAAATGTACTTTACGACCATTCCCCATGATACCGCAGGCTTGACGAAAAGAGGCTGTTTTTTGCTTAGTTCTTTTCCTCTTGCAGTTCCGGAGAATACCAGCAGCGGGAGTCCTACACCCACAAAATATTGCATAATGAATGCGGTGAGAGAAAATACCGACTCATAATTCTTATCTCCTTCAGCCGCAAAAATCGCTGTAACAGGAGCGATCAGCAGCTGAACTCCCACCATTACCAGAAGCATGAATATTATCAGCAGTAATCCGTTAGTCTGAGAACTGCTTCGTATTTTTTTCTTAAATTCCATATAACCATCTCCTCACACATCTTTTTTCTCGATCCATCTCCAGCCAAGCGCAAAAACACCAACTGTTACAACTCCTAAAGCGGCAAAAATGACATATCTGACTACAATTGCCTCAAAGTGATCAAGTGCCAGCCAAAGTCCGAAATACACTCCGATAATAAACATATAAGCATAAAACAGGACAGATAATTTCTTCATTCCGAACCTTATGCCGACAGCGATTATCCATACCGTTAATCCGATAAACACCACATTTAAAAAAGCTGCTTTCAAAAGGAACGAAATAATATTATCAGCTGTACAGCGTCCTATCACTATCATTCCTATGATTGCACATATCAAAGCTGCACCTGTAGTGACCGCAGTTGTCAGCAGAGAGAAAATGTACTTTTCCTTCATATAGTCCTTGCGTGACAAAGGCAAAGAGATACCCTGACCAAGCCATCCGCAGGCTTCATCCGTTCCCATTGCCAGAAGCAGAG
>CADBAC010000154.1 GCA_902792495.1 Ruminococcus flavefaciens
ATAATAGGGCGCACTTGAAAGACTTGTAAAAATCTTGCTTTACTGTTGTGCGCCCTATTATGGGGCAAAATTAATAGTCTTGGGAAACAGATTTGAGAAGATCCTTCTTCAAAACGTCTACCTTGATAATACATATAAAACTTCTATATGAGTACCGAGGTTATTCTACGCAACCTTTGCTTAAAATCGTTAATACTTCTTTATTGGCGCTACACTTGAGGGCAGCGCTCCCCACAGTGTGGGGAGATGTCAGCGAAGCTGACAGAGGGTACCGTCTCCGTCAGAGGAACCCTTTTTCAAAAGGTTTTCCCTCAATATACACGTGCAAAACTTCTGTACGATTACCGAGGTCACAGTCGGGGGCGATACTATTACATTTCGTTATGTTTACTGAAATACTGTCCCACGCACTCGCTTCCCGATATGGTCAGGAACACTGCCAGTGTACCGCCGAAAGCGATAACGTAGAGTATCATAACCTTTACCATACTGCCGCTGTGCTGCGGTATCATGGCAAGTCCGGGGAAGATCTGCAATATTCCCACAATTAGGTATATCACCGATGTCAGCGACTTGACCTGCTTGATTCCTGAGATAAGTCCCAGTGCGCTGAGTGCCATAGCGATCATGATGTAGATGGATGCGTTTTCAAGGAATCTGCCCTTGCCGTCGATAGTGTTGGCATAGGGGACACCCATTTTTCCTGTGTAAAGGAGATAGAATGCGATAGCTGCAACAAATCCTATAACTGCGAGGACTATTGTTATCTTGAAGCCCTTTGCTGCCTGTTCTCTGCGCTGTTCTTCCTTGAGTTCCAGCATCATTCTCAGGCTTTCCTTTTCATCCTTCTGCTCGGATACCAGTGATGATGAAACGGCTTTCTTTGCGGCTTCTGCCTTTATTCTTTCAAGTTCCTGCTGCTCGTAGGATGATACCTGCGGCTTTGGAAGATCCGGTTCATCGTCCAGAATTGCAGCCTGTACGGGTTCTGTGGGATGTGCAGGCTCCTGCTTCGGAGGAGGAGTATAATTATCCTCGTCAAGAATAGCCGCACTTACCGCAGGAGGCGGAGCAATTGCACCAAGCTGCTGTCTGCGCATTTCTATTACCTGCTGCTGCTTGTCGGCAGGGAGCATATCAAACTGCTGTTTCAGTTCGGGAGTAAGTCCTGCGATGATATCCTCATCTGAGAGCACGAGCTGCTGAGGAGCTGATGAAGTATAGCTGCTGCCGTCATCAAGTACGGGAGCGGCCACCTGAGGAGCGCCTCTTTTTTCGCCTGAAGGAGAATAGCTGTCCATATCGTCAAGGACAGGAGCGGCTACACCCTGAGGGCCGTCTCTCTTCTCGGACGGAGTATAATAATCAAAATCATCCAGCACAGGAGCGGCTACACCCTGGGGGCCGTCGTTTTTCGGCTTCGGAGCAGCATACTCAAAATCGTCCAGCACAGGAGCAGCTACATTCTGAACTCCTGGATTTGCGGGAGTCTGAGGGATATAATCTATCTCGTCAGGGAGAATTCCGCCGAAATTGTTTTCTTCATTCATATGGTTCACCTCATGTTCTGTTTTTTAAAAAATCTCTGATATCATCTGCTTTTCCTGCGGAAGAAGCCGCATAGAAAGCAAGTATATCCGAAGCATCCTTTCCGTCGGTCGTTCCGTCGCCTGTAACATCGGATGCTTTCATCTGGTCTCTGCAGAATGGATAGGCTCTGCCCACAGAAGCTATAGCATAAGCGTTGAGTACTGCTGAAGCGTCACGTCCGTCGATGATGCTGTTTCCGTCCACATCGCCTATAGTATATACGGGGAATGCGGCTTTTTTAGCCGAAAGCGGATATTCTGCTTTGAAAGCCTCTGATTCATAATCGGAAAAGATGGTCTCATATTCATACACAGGGATGTGTTTGATCTCATCGCTCAATTCGTCGAAATCGTCGGATCCCTTCATAAAGAAAACACCGTCCGATCCGCCGAGTATAGAATCCCAGGTAGAGTCGAGGAGATAGTAAACTCCGTCAAGCTCTGCGATATTCCATGTATGTCTTATACCTCTTGAAGTTCCTGATATTATTCTGCATGAGATTCCTGCGTCTTTCAGCAGTCTGTAGCATAACTGCGCATAGCCCTGACAAACAGCCGTACCGTTGACAGCGGCGCCGTAAGCGGTAAAGATGCTGAAATCGGTGATCGTACTCTCATCAGGTTCAACTTCTGCGTACTTGACATTTTCGGATATATAGTCGTAGACAGCCCTGATTATCTCGAATTTACTTCTGTCGTAAAGACTGTAATAGGAGGTTATCTCCGCTATTTTCCTGTCAGTTTCCTGTTCCTGTTCAGCTGTGGTATAGTATTCCAACTTGTATGCGAGAGAATAGGCAGTCCTGTTTTCGCCGGTATCATACTTGTAGGACTTCAGTGCGAATCGGAGATAATCGCCTTCAGTGCCGCTGGAAGTTTCTTTCATCGCCTCTGCAAGCATTTTTTTAACTGCGTCTTCACTGTTTGAAAAGCCTGCTTTAGGCACAACAACGCTGAAGTCGGAAACTCTGTTTTTCATAGCGTTTCTGATGACAGCTGCTGCCTCGTCTATTGACATTACATGAACTGCTTCGGGAATACTTATGTTCTCTTCATAGGTGCTGAGTCTTGCGCCGAAAGGAGCGATATCGCATCCCCTGACATCCTGTTCTGCTGAAACGGGTAAAGCCGACGCTGATAAAAGGATAAGCGCCGAAACTGCTGTTGATAAAAAATTACGAAATTTCATTGAAAAATCCTCAGTTAGTAAGATCAGGAAGCATTTGAGAAGTTTGTGATACTGCCCTCAATGAATTTCTGGATAAGCACAGCATCACTTATATTTACTGTATTGTCACCGTTGACATCAGCTGCAATTCTCACATTTCCGGGAGCTTTCTCCTTCAGGAGGACTTTCTTGGCTGATATCAGGTCAAATATGTCGATACATCCGTCAAAGTTGAGATCGCCTTTGATGAGCGTATCATAGTATGCCTTAGCGTCAAAGGCATATTCCGAAATGGGGTAAACAGAAGTAAAGCTTTCGGATGTGCAATCGGGCACGAATGCGGAATTGCGCTCATCTCCCGAACCTGCAACATGGGTCACGGGCAATGACATCTCATCGAAATCTGCTGTGCCTTTCAGGAAGAATATCTTGAATTTTCCGTCAAATTCGGAATCCCATGTAGGGTCAAGGAGATAGTAGGTGCCGTTTATGCCTGCGATGCCCCATACATGGTCACCGCCGTTGCCCTGTCCCATGACAGCTCTGCATGATACTCCCATATCTGTGAGCATACGGTACATAGCCTGGATATAGCCCTGACAGACTGCCGAATTCTCGACGAGAGCGCCGTAAGCTGTATAGACCTCGCTGCGTTCATAGTTTTCGGAGTAATCCACATTTTTTACAAGGTAGTCATAAACCGTACTTATCTTCTCGTATTCATCTGCTTCTGATGGTGTGGCGAAGGGGGGATAGTATTCATTGAGGGTGCTTTCAGCATCAGCATTGCCTTTTTGCATAATATCTTGCACCAGTGAGTTTAAATAGACCTCAATGTTGGAATACCAGCCTTTGGGATCGATGGTGTATCGCTGTGCATCGTTTGGATTGTACGGACTCAGGCCGTTTGCCCTTTCCCATGCATTGGGTATTCCGTCACGATCAGTATCAAAGTCAGATGGACGTTCCCCTTTAGGGAATGTATGTTCATTATAGCCTTTGACATCAGACACTGCATCGATAAGTCCAGGTTTTCCTGTAACAGACCCTGTATAGGTCGCTGTGCCGTTTCGAGCTTCGTTCACATGTCGTTCATCCACTTCGTCACGATAGAGCGAGGCTCCTACAAAGTCAAGCACCTTTTCGAATGCGATTTCTGCCTTATGCGTAGTCACCTCTCCGATGGGCGCAGGCTCGTCGAGCTTGATACGAACACAGGGGACACCCTCGCTATTTGGTTTGTGCTCAACTTCATCGCCATACCAATTGTTAATGTCCATACTATACATTTCGCCATCTATTTCAAAGACTTTATTTTCATCATAAACGACTCCCTTCCAGTCATAAAATGCAGCATCGTCGATAGAGGTCACGGTATAAGTCTCGCCTTCGTAGGTCACCGTTGAGGGCATGGTCATGCTGCCTTGAGGCTTTTCGTAACCTTCCCAATAGTTACTCTCCCAAGGGTTTTCAGGCTCATGCGGAAAAGTCACTTTTACGGTCTTTTGTTCCTCGTCGGTGATGATGTAATAAAGCGTCTGGCCTGTTTCGCATACGGCCGAGAAATCGAAGCGCTCCGTGGTGGGGGCTGGGTTAACGATCTCATCCGCATTGGCATAGCTCATGTAATTTTGGTCGACACCAATATAATACAGGTGGTTGTCGAATCCTTTGATGAGCCATTTCATTGGCACACAACAACCCGGAAGCGGCCGCACCCCATACATCCTTTCCCCTACCTCAGTAAAATGCTCGCCATGATCAAGAGAATAAGACAAACCTTCGGTATAATCATCATCGTTATAGCTTATTGTATAGACGATTCCGTTATCAGAAATGCTA
>CADBAC010000155.1 GCA_902792495.1 Ruminococcus flavefaciens
TGGTCTCATGTTCGCAGTTGACAAAGGAATCGTTAAAACTCTTGATAGCACCGCCTGATTTTATAACTGTGCAGTCATCGCAGTTCTCAAAAAGGTTGTACTCGGAGAAGAAGTAGGAATCCGCACGGGAATCCTGTCCCACATCCGTCTGGTGTTCGTAGATGTTATTGTAAAGGTGGATATTCGCCTTTCTCGCCATAGGGCCTCTTGCGGCGCAGTCTTTCCAGTAATTGTTGTGGAAGCTGATATTGTACTGGAGATTGCTGTCATTTGCACCTACAAGATTTGTCTTGTGATAGCCTTCGTAGTAGTTGTAGCTGTTGGTGAAATACTGTCCACGCTTGAAATCGCAGGCACCATCGCCCTGCTTTTTGTCGGACTCGGCAGGCTTCTCAATATTCGGTACATAGAACTCGTTGTTGTGTATCCAGCACCTCTCAACGGAAGCCGTTACAACTCCGTTTGCCTGAACGCCTTCCATGCCGATGGCATCCTCGGGAACATTGCGGAAAGACAGATTTCTCACCTCAAAGCTTTTGCCCAGTTCGGGAGCGGCATCTTCGCAAATGAAGTGCAGTCCCCAGCCGTTTATGCAGGCATCTGCGCCTATTTCCTCGATAGTGATATCCTTGCCTGAACGTATTCTTGCCATAAAGCCGTTGTCGCCCTTCAGACCGCCGAAATCAGTGGTATTGTAGGCTGTCAGACCATATGGTGCAGTTACATTGCCGACTATACGGATGACCAGCGGTGTACCGTCCTCAGCAAGCTTTCTGATAATGCCGCTGTTTGAATTCGTCACCGTACTGCCGCCCGAAGTCTTACCGTCGCCCATATCCTGTCCTGCGGAGTTGAGGATGTTGCCGATACCGCTTACAGTTGTGCCGTCCTTTGAAGTGACAGAAACAGTATCCTTGTTCTCGTCAGTAACATAGAGAACGATCGCATTCGGCTTGAGTTCGCCGCTGTCGGTATACGCACCAACTCCGTCGGTATAACCGAAGTGTGCATAGCCTGAACGGTCCTGTGCGCTGACTGCGATACCGTCTTTTGTGATATCGCCTTTTGCTGTGGAAACGGTCACTGAGTAGCTACCTGCTTTCAGTCCCACGATATCCACACGCATTCCCTGTTCCGTATCTTTTACAAGATAGGAAAGGTCATCAGCCGAGAATGTACCGCTTGACGGGCCGCTGTATAAAACTCCCGTAACATCGGAACGGCTGATACCGGAAACGACAAGGTACAGCATTTCGTTCCATCCGCCTGCGCTTTCGACCTTGATACCGCTGTTCAGTTCAGCGGCGATAACGGAAGCAGACGGATGATCGTTAAGAAGTCCGCAGTTGTTCCCTGCTGTCAATGCTGTTGTAATAAACGCAGCAGCAGCAAGAGCGGCACATCCTTTCTTCATGATGTGTTTCTTCATAGTTAATATCCCTCTCTTACTGATCCTCTGAACGGATCATGTTTTACTGCTATAATTTTACTACAATTGCATTTCCGACACAATGACCGATAATACTGTATAACTGATAAAATGTGCTCAGATAAAAAGTACCCGAGCACAATAGTCCACCTAAATATTCATTTTTGATTTTAAGGCAACACCGCAGCTTCACATTCCCACTATCTCATTCACAGAAAAAAGTGCGGCTTTTCCTGAGATGATAACTTTGTCATCCCTGCACTCGCAGAAAAGAATGCCTGTACGCTGTGATGCCTGGTATGCGGTAATTTCCTGCCTGTCCAGACGCTTGCACCAGTAAGGCGCTATCATACAGTGAGTCGATCCCGTGACAGGGTCTTCGCTTATGCCTAACGCAGGCGCAAAAACTCTCGAAACGCAGTCATATTCCGTTCCCTTTGCAGTTACGGCAATGCAGGCACAGTCCAGCTGTGCGAGGAGAGACATATCAGGCTGCAAGTCCCTGACTTCCGCTTCATCACGCAGTACGAACATTATGTCACGGTCCTTATAAGCCGCAAGCGGGATAGTTCCCAGCGCTTCTATCATAGTATCGGTTATCTCAATATGATGAAGCTGATATGCAGGGAATTCCATCTGTATCTTATCTGCGTTCCTGCTTACTGTGAGGTCGCCTATCTGTCCGTGAAGATACAGCCTTTCCGCATCCTTTTCATAGAAATTGAATAATACATACGAAGCCGCAAGAGTTGCGTGTCCGCAGAAATCTATCTCACTTTTCGGAGTGAACCAGCGAATGCGGAAGCGGTCATTTTCCTTTACAGCAAATGCCGTTTCCGAGAGATTATTTTCTGCGGCGATATTCCTCATTATCTCCTCATCGGGAAAGCTTTCCGTTATGCATACTGCCGCAGGATTTCCTGAGAATACCCTGTCCGTGAATGCGTCAACTATAAATTGTTTCATTTTTGCCTCCGTTTTATAATGCCAGTGTAAGATGATCGTTGCAATTTCTGCCTTTCAGCAGTTATTGAGGACACATTTATTATAACACATTCCTCCTGCATTTACAAGCAAACAGCACTTATGTCAATATGTATAAAAAGATATCCTTCCGGAATCATTAACAGAATATGAACCTTTTGTAAACTTTCAGTTTTTCCGTGCCTTTAGTGACTGATTAATGTTATAATAAACGTATATATATACAGAAACCTTGATAACAAGGCAGATGAAGATAAAACAATTGCACTATTGTTAAAATGGAGGAGATCAGAAATGAAAAATAAAATCTTAAAAACCGCTGCTGCCATCGCACTTTCACTCTCAGTTGTCGCTGCACCGTCAGTCCATTTTTGTCAGCCGCTTCGTGCTGAAGCTGTGGTAGATGCTGAAACAGGCGCAAGAGAACTCGGTGTTACTGTCTCAAACAAGATCGTCCCTACAGGAAATCTCGCACAGGGCAGACCTTACAGCATTGCAGGTACTATAAATTCAAAACTCAGCATTCTTCAGGTTTTCGGAGGAGTTTACAGTTCAGACGGTCAGACCAAGATACTCTACGTCGAGGATTCACCTTCTTCAACTACCTACGACCTGAGAACTAAATTCGATAACCTTCTGACATTCAACACTCTCCCGTCAGGAAGCTACAAATACCGTATCGTAGCAAGAACTGTTCAGGACGATATAGTAGTTGCAGAATCAGACTTCACTGTCGGAAATGCAGGTTCTTCAGCGTCCGCTGGTATTACAGTTACAGGAAAAAAAGTTCCTGAAAGCGGTATCACATACGGAAAGCCGTGCTCTATCTCAGGTGTTCTTTCTTCGCCTTCTGCAATCACTGCTGTTTACGGCGGAATTTATACTTCCGACGGCGCAACACCTGTTATCTACTGTGAAGACTCCCCATACACCACTAAATATGATCTTGGCGGAAAGTTCGATAATTCTCTCACATTCGACAAGCTTGCCCCCGGAAACTACGTTTATAAGATATTCGCACGCAACGCAAGCGGAGAATGCGTAGTGGCAGAATCAAAATTTTACATAAGCCTTATACCATCTGAAAAGATATATGCCGGACTCTGGGAACAGACAGCTTATGTCAACGTCCTTTCAGTTGCAGGTTCCGATTATAAGGTAGTTTCAAGCGCTAAGGGAAAAACTTCCGACGGACTGCCTGCATGGGAGATCGGTGTTCAGAAAATCGACGGTTCTGACCCGAATGTATACGTATACTACGCAGGCTATCAGTTCACATATCCTGCATCTGTAAATTCAGGATCATCAGCTATCAGTATCTCAGGCAAAAGAGAACCGTCAGGAACCATTGCACAGGGTCAGCCTTGTATCATCGGAGGTATCATAACCTCTCCTTCTGCAATATCAAAGGTCTGGGGCGGAGTTTATACTTCTGACGGAAACACCGCTGTCCTCACTTGTGAGGACTTTCCATATACTGCTTCCTATAATCTCGGTACAAAATTCGACAATTACCTCACATTCAACACCCTTGCCCCCGGAAGCTATACATATAAGATATTTGCCAGAAATTCACAGGGCGACACTACTGTTACCGAATCAAGTTTCTCGGTCAAGGGCAATTCAGCAAACACCTCAGGCAATAACGGCCAGACCAAGCCTGTAGTGACCATCTCAGGAAATTCCATGCCTTCGGGAACTCTCGCCAAGGGCAGACCTTTCAGTATCAGCGGAGTTATAAACTCCAACCTTGCTATCGGACAGATATTCGGCGGAATTTACAGCGAAGACGGCAAAAAGAGCGTTATCTTCTGCAGCGATTCTCCTGCTTCAACTTCATACGATCTCAGCAGGATTTTTGACAGCAAGCTTACATTCAACACTCTCCCGTCAGGCAATTACACCTATAAGATAATAGTAAGAACTGTTTCTGATGACGTTGTGATCGCTAAATCCAACTTCACAGTAGCTTGATCATCTCATAAATAATCACTGACAGCTTAACTGCGATACTTATAATGACCGTCCGTTCCATTGAACTGAAACCACTGTCAGAGCAAACATGAATTAAACAGCAATAGCCCCCGAGCAGTTTCGGGGGCTTTTGTTTTAGAATGTGTTCGTGGAGCCATTCATC
>CADBAC010000156.1 GCA_902792495.1 Ruminococcus flavefaciens
TTTTCTTTGCAAGCTCGGTAACTAACTTTCCGCCTGCAACGAGAGTTTCCTTGTTGGCGAGAGCCACGTTCTTTCCTGCCTCCATAGCTGTGAGTGTTGGCAGAAGTCCAACCATGCCAACAACGGAATTGAGAACGATGTCGCTTTCCTCCATGACGGCTATCTCGCAGAGTCCGTCCATACCGCTGAGTACCTTTATATCCGTATCAGCAAGGCGCTCTTTCAATTCAGCGTATTTGTCGTCCCGATAAATGCAGACTTTTGAAGGCCTGAACTTTCTTGCCTGCTGTTCCAGCATATCGATACTGCTGTGAGCGGCAAGTGCAGTCACCTTTATATCATGCTTTTCGCAGACCTCAAGGGACTGCGTACCTATTGAACCTGTTGAACCGAGTATAGAAACGGTCTTTATCATTGTTAAAACACTTCCTTTATTCAATTCGGAATGCGGAATTCGGAATTCGGAATTAAATGTGCTCGCTTCGCTCACATATCAAATTATCATTCAGAAATTTAAATCTGTCCACGTTAGTGGACACCTCAATTCTTAATTCCGAATTCCGCATTCCGCATTAAAATGAAAGGGGACTATCCGTCAAATAGTCCGTTCAGTCCCCTTTCCTTTTAAAATAAATTCATGATATTCAAAAATACATAGAATGTAGGCAGTACGAAAAGTACACTGTCGAAGCGGTCCATAAGTCCGCCGTGACCTGGCATTATCTTTCCGTAGTCCTTGAAGCCTATCTGACGCTTTACCATTGAAGCGGACAGGTCGCCCACTGTTCCGATAACAGCGCAGACTGCTCCCGTAACAAAAGCGATTATCGCTGTTTTAAGCTCAAATCCGCCTTCGTAGATCGAAAATGCAACAGCATAAACGATAGCCGTTGTCAGTATGCCGCCCACAAGTCCCTCAATGGTCTTCTTAGGGCTTATCTCAGGGCAAAGCTTATGCTTGCCGAGGGCAACTCCTGAGAAGTATGCTCCCGTGTCGGCTATCCATGCGCCGCAGAGTCCCATAACAAGGTAGAAAAGTCCGCTCATTCTCTCGATGTGAACCATCGTAGTCATGGCATTCGGTACAAGTACCATTACCGCCAGCACGAAAAATACCTGTTCGTAGCGTATCTCCTTGTGCTTTTTCAGCCATGTTATAAAAATGACAAATGCACACAGAAGTGTTACTGCAAAAGCGCATATATTATAAGTATGCGAACTCTGCCACGCCAGAAACTCATAGTTTGGTATTACATTGCTGCCATCGTATACTATCTTGGTAAGAACACCGTAGATCATCGGTATAGCAATACCGCAGGCCTCCGCCGCTAAAAGCACGGGAACGCACTTTTCCATCTTCACCGCACGTAAAAGCTCGAACAGCATAACTGCGATTATAGCCGCTACCGCAATGGGAAGCACGATAGTTTCATGGAAGTATAAAACCGCTGAAAGGAGCAGTACACCGACTGCTCCCGATATGATACGTGTACGCATCAGACACCTCCGAAACGGCGGTTTCTTCTTGCGTATTCAGCAAGTGCCTTATCCAGCTCGTCGGGAGTGAAATCAGGCCATAATACATCCGTATAGTAGAATTCCGCATAGGCGCACTGCCAGATAAGATAGTTGGATATCCTCTGCTCGCCGCTGGGACGGATAAGCAGGTCAACATCAGGGAAGCCTGCTGTGTAGAGGTTGTCGGAGATGGACTGCTCGGTGATATCCTCAGGCTTTATCTCGCCCTTTGCAGCCTTCTCAGCAAGTATCCTTGCGGCATGGGTTATCTCGTCACGTCCGCCGTAGTTGACAGCCATCATGAGAGTCATCTCGTCATACTTAGCAGTGTCCTCCTCCAGCTTTATCATCTTCTCCTGCAAGTCCTCATCGAATGCGGACTTGTCACCGAGGAATATCATACGGGTATTCTCGCTGAGGAAGTTGCGGACATCCACGATATAATCACGGAAAAGCTCCATGATAGTGTTGACCTCCTCCGCAGGTCTCTGCCAGTTTTCGGTAGAGAATGCGTAGAAGGAAATATTTTTCAGTCCGATATCCTTGCAGTAGCGGACTATCTTCTTGAACTGCTTAGCACCCTCCCTGTGGCCGAACGAACGTGGAAGTCCACGCTTTTTCGCCCATCTGCCGTTGCCGTCCATGATGAATCCCACATGGTCGGGCAGTTTGTCGGGGAGTACTATTTCTTCTTTGTCTTTTTTTCCGAATAATGCCATATTTCACCAATCAGACAGTCATGATCTCTTTTTCCTTGTCAGCAACAGCCTTGTCGATATCATCAATGAAGCCGTCAGTGATCTTCTGTACCTTCTTCTCGCCGTCAGCAAGCTCATCCTCAGTGATCTCGGAATTCTTCTTCATCTTCTTCAGCTTTTCCATAGTGTCACGTCTTGCGTTGCGGACAGTTACCTTAGCCTTTTCGCCGAGGCCCTTGATCTCCTTAGCCAGTTCCTTACGTCTGTCCTCTGTGAGCTGTGGGAATGTAAGGCGGATAACGTTGCCGTCGTTGGTAGGATTGATTCCGATATCTGAAGCCTGGATAGCCTTCTCGATAGCCTTCAGCTGCGGCTTCTCCCATGGAGAGATAACGAGAGTACGTCCCTCTGATACGGATACAGCAGCCAGCTGGTTGATAGGAGTAGGAGCTCCGTAGTAGTCAACGGTCACCTTGTCGAGAACGCCTGGGTTTGCTCTGCCTGCACGGATAGAAGCAAATTCGTTGCCCAGTGAGTTGATGCACTTTGTCATTTTTTCTTTAGCCTGATTTATAGTTTCTTTCATGATAAACATTCCTTTCGTTATTTAATAATGAAATATTGAGAATTGATGATCAATGTCATTCCTCGCTTACGAGTGTGCCGACATTTTCGCCCATAACAGCGTCGTAAATATTATCGGGGCGTGAGAGGTCGAATACCAGCATCTTCATACCGTTGTCACGGCACATAGTAGCGGCTGTGCTGTCCATAACAGCCAGTTCTTCGCTGAGCACCTGAGAGAAAGTAAGGGTATCGTACTTCTTTGCATCTTCATACTTATGAGGATCCTTGTCGTATACACCGTCGACCAGTGTAGCCTTGAGGAAAACATCAGCCTCGATCTCAACAGCTCTGAGAGAAGCAGCTGTATCGGTTGAGAAGAAGGGATTGCCTGTACCGCATCCGAAAATGACAACTCTGCCCTTTCTGAGATGTTTAACAGCCTTGTTGCGGATATAAGGCTCAGCCACCTGCTGCATACAGATAGCGGTCTGAACTCTCACATCACATCCGAGAGCCTCAAGAGAATCTGCAAGAGCAAGAGCATTCATAGCAGTAGCAAGCATACCTATGTGGTCTGCTCTTGTGCGGTCCATAGCGCCGCTTGAACGTCCTCTCCAGAAATTGCCGCCGCCGACAACAACACCGACCTGAACACCTGCGTCAACACACTTCTTTATGCTTTTGCATATCTCATTGATCACATCGAAATTAAGTCCTGTTTTATTATCGCCTGCGAGAGCTTCTCCGCTGACCTTTAATAAAACTCTTTTAAACTTTGGTTCCATATAGCACCTCACAAAAAAATATCTATGTCTATTTTACACTAAAATCCGAGATATGTAAAGTGTATTTTCTGAAAAGTTCTGTTTTTTCGTAATTATTTCTATATTTTAAATAAAAAATCAGTGATTCATTAGGTAGCGGAAAGCGGTGTTGAAAGCAGGTATAAACATTGCACAAAAATGTTGAAAAATACTTGGTGCATAATTTTCTGAAATTTGCTTGACATTTGTGTGTTGCCATGATATAATATAAAAGCTGACTGAGACGGACGTCAGTAAAAAACAAATATCAAATACGGAGAGGTATCGAAGCGGTCATAACGAGGCGGTCTTGAAAACCGTTTGACTTAACGGTCACGTGGGTTCGAATCCCACCCTCTCCGCCATATTTTTTGCGGATTTACCCAAGTGGTGAAGGGGCTCCCCTGCTAAGGGAGTAGGTCGGGAAACCGGCGCGAGAGTTCAAATCTCTCAATCCGCGTTAACCAATGAATCCCGATATTTCGTAAAAGATGCGAAATATCGGGATTTTTTCATTATTAAAAATAAAATCGTCTTAACTCAAAGTTAAGGTTTTTTAACTCAAAAACAAGGTTTTTTAAGTGAAATATGACACGACCATATGACACGACATTTCCATTATACTTATTATAATAGAAGAATCCCCTGCCACGAAAGCAGGGGATGTTTTTACTTCATCTCGTTCATAAGTCTTTCGATTGTACCTAGCGGTTTCATAGCGGGCGGCATTGTCGCACATACCCGCCCGCCGCGCTTCGTGCCGTGCGGCAACGTGGCGGCGAGCCGTTTGTTCTTGTGTTCGAGGTTGATGAGAAGAAAATGCGACAATTGCCTTTCAAGAGGTTTGCGCAACCGGGTAATCGCGCATGGGCAAAGTTCGTACTTGCCAACCGGAATCCGGGCATGGCGGCATCGGATCACAACCGGGA
>CADBAC010000157.1 GCA_902792495.1 Ruminococcus flavefaciens
TAATGTCGATCATTTCGCCCACATTCTTCATACCTGAAACTTCACGCATCTTGAAGCGGAGACCGAATTCCTGTTCAACAGCTTCCATCAGGTTGATGTGCTCGATGCTGTCCCAGTCGTCGATATCAGCGGCAGTAGTTGAAGCGTTTACAGTTATGGAATCATCACCGAAAACGTCTCTGAAAACTTCGTTAAGTCTTGCGATTACATCATTCTTATTCATTGCAATTCTCCTTTACTTTGATCACATGGTTTTTGTTTGTGTATGTGTTTATATCCAGATGCCATACGGAATCGCCGTTTTCGCACTTTTCGTCCAGCTCGAAACCGAATGAACCGTAAAGCTCAGATACCATATTATTTTTTGCGGTCTTGTAGTAATAACCGTTTATGCGGGTGACTCCACGCTCTTTAGCTTGACGAACAAGCTCATCCAGCATAGCCAGTTCCATGTCTCTCTTGAGAACACGGCAGCTCATGAGCCAGAGGTCGATGTTCAGCTGATCGCCGCTGATATTTCCTATAACCACGGAAACTATGCCGTTATCGCCGAATTTATCGGAAAGCTGACCGCAGAGCCTTATGTAGCTGTCATTGTTGCTGATCTCCTCGATCTCGCTTTCGGTAAAGCGCCTTGTAGTGCAGTTGAACTGATTGCTCTTGTTAGTCAGCTGAGTGATCCTCTGACGGTAAACAGGGAGAAAATCAGTGATCGCAGCGTTCATTTCCAGGCTGAGAAGGTAGTCTGTGTAACTTCCGAAACTCTTCTGCTGTGCGGCACGCTGAGCATTTGCAGCGTACATCTCCGAACGTTTCAGATCATCGGCGGAAACGGAAGTGACCTCGAAGTAACCGCCTCTGCTGAGACAGTACATAGCCTGATCCACGGAAGTGAGTTCGACAGTGCTTACCTGAGGGAGCTGACCATTTACAATGGCTATCTCAGCGGGATTATCGTCCACGAAAACAAAGCTGTCGATACCCAGATTCAGTTCACTTGCGGAATCGGCAATATTTCTGTCCTTGGGATCCCAGTTGGCTTTGATTGATACAAAATCGTTCTTGCGGAGAACGCTGCTTGGATGTTCAAGGCCGAGAAGAGCGTTCTCCTCATCATTCTTTGAGCAGACAGCAAGCAGTACACCGTAATTCTTGTAGCCCTTCAGGAACTGCTGGAACTCGCTGAAGGACTGTCCGACAGCAGTTTCGGGACCGATCTCTATGCCTTCCTGACCGTCGTCACCGATAACTCCGCCCCAGAGCGTGTTGTCCATATCCAGGTCGATGACCTTCTTGTTCTTGCCGTAAACGGACTTGATAATGGACGCAACACTGAAAGCGAGATCGGGGATACAGCTCATTCTTACAGCGTGTTTATAGAGATACCATGCTTCGGGATCGTGCCATTCAGTCAGGCCGAGAACCGAGGAGAGGTAGTTGATATCGTTGATGTAGAAGCTGTTGTTGTTTCTTGCATAGTCCGAGAACATCACATTCAGACGATTGATGAAAGCGGCAGTACCGCTGTATCCCCAGCCGTCGTAGTTTCCAGTTCTTCTGAAAAGAGGAAGCTCAAAATTGTTCTGGATAATAGGACATGAGAACTTCTCCATAAGGGATACCCATATCTGCTTGAAGATACCGAACTGATCCTCCAGTTTCGCCTGTATATCTTCGGGTGACTCAGCAGGGCTTTCGGGGAGCAAAGTAAGGTTTCTTGAAGTAGTGTGGATGAAAATGATATCGGGAGCGAAGCTGTCAAGTTCGGGATTGCCGAAAACAGCGTCCTCATAGAATTTGTTGTACTCCGACTGATAGAACTCAGGTTCGATGCCGTTATTCAGCAGGAAAAGTTCCATCATAGAGATTATATCGTTAGTGGTAGAACCGCCGAGAACAGCGATCTTCTTGTGGATCCTTGCAGAACCGTCAGCTAAAAGCTGTTTTTTCAGACCTTTTCTCTTTCGCAGTAGGGTCTTGCTGTCAAATGGGAATTCAAGTTCTTTCATATATGTTCCTTTCGGTGTTCTGTTACTTTGCGGTGAATTTATTGCCGTATTTTTCAGCAACTCTCTGTGCATCCGAACCTTCCGGGGCGATTATTTCTGTATCCACAGCCACAGGTGATAGTTCGTCATCACCGTCAAAGAAAATGCATTCGGGATTGGAAACGGTAAGGGAAGTAAGCTTACAGTACGAGAAGACGTAGTAGTCTATCTCGGTAACAGGCAGTCCCTTTATCGTATCGGGGATAGTAAAATCTATTGGGATGAAAATATCCTTGTATTCGGTTATTCTTGCGTGATGTTCATAAAGAGTATAGCCGAGGCCGTTATTGGTGTAGCCTTTTTCATAAAGTTTGGTATCATCCGCATACGGACTGCCCGGATAGGCATCACTATAATAAGTAGTAGCCTCTATTTCGCTTTCGATAGCTTTTTCTTTTCTTTTATCTATAGACCTGATGGCTGCAACAGATAAAATGACAGCAAGGACAGAAATGCCTGCGATGGCAAGAGTCTTGCCTATAGCGGAATAGTCGGTCTTCTTGTAATAATCGAAATTAAGCGGAACGGCACTGTCTTCGCTTTTATCGGAAAGATCAGTGTATCCGCTGACATCTTCGGCTTCATTATTATCTTTGATATTGTCATTCATGATAAGTACCTCAATAGTGGAGATTGTTATAGATCTGATCTCTGTTAGGTCCTACAGCGGAATAAGTACACATAGCGAACAGCATATCCGTACACTTTACTTCCTTTGCAAAATCCACAGCATTAATATCGAAATAACGGATATCGCACATATAGATATTCTCGAAGGAATTAGCAAGAACAGGGAGAAGTGCATTTCCGTAGCTGTCCTTGAAGACAACAAGGGTCTTGCCGTTCTTGCAGGAAGGATTGTTTACGTGGGTGATCTTCTCATCAGAACCGAATACCATGTAATAGCTTGAAGTATCAAGGGTTTTCGGATCAAGGAAAAGATCTTCCTCAACAGGATTCTGGAAGTAGGAATCGTAACGTGTGACTTTAAGGGTGTTCTTTGGTTTATAGTAAATGAACTTCTCGGGATTATCCAGCAGAGCAGAACTCTGTGTGTAACCGTAGAGAGTGCCGACAAAGCCGTAGAGAGTTACCTTCTGGTACTTGTCCAGCGGATCAAAGTCCACACCTGCGGCTTCTGCGAAGGCTTCAGCAGCATAATAAGCACCCAGCGGCTGCCAATGGTGGTCGGTACGTGAGTAGATATCCTCATTCTTGTGAGCGAGAAGGGGAGTATACGCATCGACAGCGGTAACATTCTTCAGAGAACGCTTGATGCTGTCGAGGTCCTTCTTTTCACTTTCAAAGAGGTCCTTGTAGTTTTCGGGAGTATAGAAAGAGCAGGCTGTAGGTGCAACGAGAGAGTAGACATTCACCTTTGGAAGTGCTTCCTTGTACTCGTTGACATAATCAGCGTATTCCTTCTCATTTCCCCATGCGCCGCCGTAGATCATGATACCACGATTGTTGGCGATGAGGATATTGTTAGCCATTTCTCCGTCAACAGCAGGATCAACAGCAGCAGGGAGAGTTGTAGTCGTTTCAGCGGCTGTAGTCTCAACAGCAGTACCTGTGCCTTTTGTTGTGGTAACGGCAGCAGTAGTAGTCTGCGGATCCTTTTTCTCGAATGCGATACCGTGGAGCTCTACCTGATCGTCACCGAATTTACGGCCTTTAAGAGGAGTGATGTGCTGAGTGATGAACTTCTTGAACATATCTCTGTTCGGTACGGTGTCATCGTAGTAATCAGCGATACCCTCTGTGTATTCGCCCTTGAAGTAAGATTCAGCGGAAAATTCAGGGAAAGTTGCAAGGTAGCGGTTTTCGTCCTGAGAGATGGTCTCATGCTTGAAGAAAAGCATATAAACAGAACCGAAAGCAAGGAGTCCGCCCACAGCAGCAACATTCACCCAGGCGATACCACGGGTGATCTTGTTGTGTCTGCGCTCACGCTTTTCCTGCTTTTTCTTCAAAGCTCTCTGACGTGCGGCTTCCTTTTCAGCGGCGGTTTTCTTCTTTTTCCTGCCATTTGAAGCATCAGCCTTGCGTGGAGCCTGTCCGTCAGGTCTTGCAGGCTTTCTTCTCGGAGCATCTTCTGACGGCTTCGGAGTACGTGGCTTTTCAGGCTGAGCGGATGAAGATGTGCCTGCTTTTTTCAGTGGTTTCAGAGGTTTCAGCGGACGGGGAGAACTGTCGGCTGAAACAGGATTATCGGGGCGCTTTTCGTAACGTCCCACATATTCGCTCTTTTCGGGCGTATCGTTATTTTTATTCATATCACTCATTTGTATGACCTCATTTATCAGAATCTGAAGTAAAGGAACGGATTGGTTGTAGCGTCAACCAGCATAACACTGGTGAGCAGAAGCAGAAAAGCGGAGCAGACGGTAGTTACCAGTGAAGCAACGCTCTTTGTGAAGAAAGTCTTGTCGGTGAGCTTCTTTGAGTGCGGAGGCGTGTCGCCT
>CADBAC010000158.1 GCA_902792495.1 Ruminococcus flavefaciens
CCCTCATTCACCCCCTGCAAGGGAGATAACATCTCCCAACGGTCGCCCGTCCCCTCTGTCACTTCGTGACATCTCCCCACACTGTGGGGAGTCACCCTTGACCCCGGAATGCCGCCTTCGGCGGTTTTTTATTATTTATTTAAAAGTAAACGCTGTTGCCGTGTTGTCCGTTCGGAGCGAATTGACTTTTCATTCAGAAGTGGTATAATAAAAGTATATTTTAACGGAAGATGCTGCGCATTTGGAATGACAGCCGCCGTACAAGATTTGGTAAAAATGGATTTTAAGGAGAGTATGAATGTACAGGATACTTGTTCTTGAAGATGATGTTATGATAGCGTCGGGACTTGTCTATGCGCTTGAATCGGAGGGCTATGAGGCTGTTCATGCTAAAAATATAAAAGAGGCGCAGGCTGTGATAAAGGGTTCGGGATTTGATCTGGGAATACTGGATATGCAGCTTCCTGACGGCAGAGGTTCGGATGTGGGAAAAATGCTGAAAGAAAACGGTTCAGCAGTTATATTCCTGACAGTTGAAGATGAAGAATCGGGCATAGTAAAAGCGTTTGGCGAAGGTGCTGATGACTATGTGGTAAAGCCTTTCAGGATAAGGGAACTCCTTGCACGTATAAAGCGGACTCTTGAACGCAATAAGGACAGCAAAGAGGAATTCATAAGGATAGGCGGAGTAAAAATAGATACAGCCGCAGGCAAGGTCTATATCAACGATGAAACAGTTGAACTGACTGCACTGGAATACAGGCTTCTGCTTATATTTGCAGGCAACAAGGGTATGCTTCTGACGAGGAATCAGATACTGGAAAAGATATGGGATTCCGCAGGCAATTTTGTTGAGGACAATACCCTTACCGTTTATGTAAAGCGTCTGCGTGAGAAGCTGGGTGACAGCATAAACATCGAGACCGTAAGGGGGATAGGCTATCGTGTGGATTAACAGGAAGGAGATAGAAACGCTTTCTGACATGGTCAAAGGGTATATCTCAGGCGAGGAAGCGGATATACGTGACAATAAAGAGGGCGCATTCTCCATACTGAAAAATGATATTTACAGCCTTGTCGAACTACAGAAGGAACAGCTTGAGGATACACGCAGACAAAGGGATATACTGGCGGAATATATGTCGGATATCTCACATCAGCTGAAAACTCCCATAACTTCGATGATGATGATGGCGGACCTGCTGGAAAATGCCGATCCCGAAAAACAGGCGGAGTTCATACACAACATAAAGCTTATGCTTGGCAAAATGGAATGGCTGGTAAAGAATCTGCTGAACATGGCAAAGATAGACGCAGGTGCCATAGAGTTCACAAAGAAAAAGATAAAGGTCTCACAGCTTGTAAGCGAGGTCATACCGTCGGTAAGCATACTTCTCGATATAAACGGGCAGAAGACGAGTCTGCTTAATGATACCGAGATAGAGTGCGACAGACGCTGGACAGTTGAGGCGCTTACGAATATAATAAAGAATGCCATAGAACATTCTCCGCAGGGATCCGAGATAGTGACGGACTGCGGCGAAAATGCCGTGTACAGCTGGATATCCGTAAGGGACTGCGGCGAGGGTGTCAACAAAGAGACCTTTGCGGCAATGTTCAGAAGGTTTCAGTATTCCACCAATGAATCAGGCTTCGGCATAGGTATGCCTCTGGCGCTTTCCATAATGAAAGGACAGGGCGGCGACATTGATGTGGATACTCCTCAGAGCGGCAAAGGAACAGTGTTTATACTGAAATTTTTCAAGTGACTGAAAAGTCACTTATTTTTTTTATGCAGTCACCTTAAAGTCATTTTCGTCATGTAGAATGATATCAGAAACAAAGGAGGAATAACTATGGCAGTATTGGAAGTCAAAGACCTGACTAAAATTTACGGCGAGGGAGAATCGGAAGTAGTAGCCCTTGACCACGTTTCGTTTTCGGTGGAGAAAGGCGAATTTGTGGCTATAGTAGGTGCATCGGGTTCGGGAAAATCCACTCTCATGAATCAGATAGGCGGTATAGATATCCCCACATCGGGGTCTGTCAGGATAGAGGGCAGAGAGATAACGGAAATGGCCGAAGACGAACTTGCCATATTCAGAAGAAGAAATATCGGCATGGTGTACCAGTTTTACAATCTCATACCAACTCTTACCGCTGAGGAAAATATAATGCTTCCGTGGCTTCTTGACGGCAGAAAAGAGAACAGGAAAAAGCTGGATGAGATAGTAAAAGCACTTGGCCTTGAGAAACGGGCAAAGCATCTTCCTGCTGAAATGTCAGGCGGACAGCAGCAGAGAGTTTCGATAGGCAGGGCGCTTATAAATGGCCCTGCGTTTGTGCTGGCGGATGAACCAACAGGCAACCTTGACAGCAGGACGGGAAGCGAGATAATGGACCTGCTGAAATACTCAAACCAGATGCTGAGACAGACTATCCTTCTTATCACTCATGATGAGAAAACGGCAATTCAGGCAGACAGGATAATTACCATGAAGGACGGCAATATCATCGGCGATGAGGTGATAAAGAAATGAGGATAACATCAAGACTTGCACTGAATCAGCTTACACGGAACAGAAAAAGAACAGCAGGGAGTATACTTGCTATAACCCTTTCCACAGCGCTTATCACAGCTATCGTATGCTTTGCGTCAAGCGGTATAGCCATGCTGAAAAATGCACTTGGCGATGACTTCGGAGAATACGGCAGAGTGTACAGCGCAATGGTGTTCGTACCTGCGGCAATACTCACCTGCCTGATAGGGTTCATGTCGGTAACAGTCATATCCAATATTTTCCGTGCATCCGCCAACGACCGCATAAAGGAACTCGGTGTGCTGAAATGCGTGGGAGGAACGTCAAAGCAGATAAGGAAGACAGTCATCAGCGAGGGATTGTGGCTGAGTCTTGCAGGCATACCTTCGGGACTTGTCCTCGGCGGGATTCTCGGCTATGCGGGAGTGTTCACAGCAGGAGCGTACATCGGCCGCATAGTGGAAATAACAAGAAGCATTGTAATGCGCAGATTCGACCTGAAACTGGAGTTTTCGGCAAGCGCAGCAGGATTCATTCTTGCTGCGGCTGTTTCGCTTCTGACAGTGCTGATATCCTCACTGAAGCCTGCAAAACAAATGGGCAGGATCACAGCCGTTGAGTGCGTCAGCTTCGGAGGCTGCAAAAGAGAAAAGACAGACAGGATATCAGGCAGCAGGATATGGAAAGCGCTTTGGGGAGTTGAGGGGGAACTTGCCGCAAGGAATATCAGCAGAAACAAGCGTTCATTCAGACCTGCCGTAAGAGCGCTTTCAATGGGTATATGCCTGCTTCTTTCCACATTCGGGATCGCCGCACAGCTTGACGATATGGAAGCATTCATGAAGTCGGAACACAACAGACTCCTTGTGGACTATACGTCGCTGAGAGAGGAAAGCGAAGATGCAGTTACAGGCAGACACAGAGATACCATACTCCACCCCATAGACGCTGTGACGTACAATGAAATAAACGATAAACTCAATGCTTTCGGTGATTTTGAAGTGTGGGGAATAGGCAGCAACAGAGACACATACTATGCCGAAGCGGACTCCTCAGCGTTCACAGATGAAGCAAAGGCAACAGAGGGGATAGTCAGTGATTACGGTGATATGGACATTGATCTGGTGTCACTGACAGATGGGCTTTACCGTAATATCTGCGAAGCCACCGGAACAGAATACGGCGGAAATATCCTGATAAATACCTACACATGGAACAGATCGGGCAGGCGCAATGAGATAACGCTTTTTACGGAAAAGCTTGACAAACTGACACTTACCGACCACAACGGAGAAAAGACAACTCTTGAGATAAACGGCTTTCTTGACTGTGAAGATATAGGGGAGTGGTACTTCGATTATCTCAACAGGGCGGCAGTAATGGTGATAGTTCACGATGCAAGCGCAAGAAGCTTCGACTGGTACTGTGAACCTGCTGACAAGGAGGAAGAATACATAGAATATGCCCGTTCTGTGATGGACGGATATTATCCCATACTGTCTGATGACTCTTACGCAGAACAGGGATATTCCGTAAGGATAAGCAGGGAAGACACAATGGTGAAAGCCCTGAACGTAATGATAATTCTTGGAGAAGTTCTGCTTTACGGCTTTGTTATACTGCTTGCCCTTATCGGATTCGCAGGCTTTATCAGCACCGTTACAGCAAGTATCAGGGCAAGAAGCAAGGAGTTTGCGGTGCTGAAAAGTGTCGGCATGACGGGCGGCTCACTGAAAAAAATGCTCTACAGCGAGAGTATGTACTGCACCATGAAAGCCGCAATAAAGGGCGGCAGCGCAGGTATCATCATACCGCTGCTGATAAATCTTTCCATAAGGAACATACTCCCTGTCGGGTTCCATCTGCCGCTGTATATGGCAGTCCTCAGCATTGGCATAGTCTTCCTTGCAGTGCTTGCCATCACACGGAAAGAGATAAAAAAGATGAAAGACCAAAGCCTTATCG
>CADBAC010000159.1 GCA_902792495.1 Ruminococcus flavefaciens
TTTTTTCAGACAGATCAAGTGTGCATATCATATCCGTTTCCGGACTGCCGGTATCACAGCCACTTCTTCTTTTTGAAAAAGATAAGGCTCACCACCACTATTATAATGCTGACTGCAATGGTTATGGGATAGGCTGCTTTATATTCAAGTTCGGGCATATACTTGAAGTTCATGCCGTACCAGCCTGCTATAAGCGTAAGCGGCATGAATATGGATGTTATCACTGTGAGAAGCGCCATAATGCGGTTCTGCTTCACGTCAAGCTGTGACTGGTACAGGTCACGTATCTGTATGGAATACTCTCTCAGCGATGCTGTAAGGTCGTGGAGACGTGATATTCTCTGAGTGAAAAGATGGAAGTAACGGGTGTTCTCCTTGTGGAAGAAGTCGTTCTCGTTTTCTTCAAGTTCCTGACTAAGGTCGAGAAGCTGTTCGTAATGCACACGCATATCTCTCAGGTCGCTTCTGATACGGCTTACTCTCTGGGACGGGTCTTCCTCCTCGCCTGCAAGGATGTTGGATTCTATGGTATCCAGTTCCTTGTCAAGGCGTTCAAGAATGGTCTGGTCACGGGACACTATCTGTTCGAGAAAATCATATATAAAGCGCTCAAGGCTCGGGAATACCCATTTCTTGGTGCTGATTATATTCTCAACGACCTTGTTGACGAAGCCGCTGTCGTCGATGAAAACTATTCCCTTTTCGTCAAGGGCAAAGGCAAATTTAGTATCAGGGCCTGAGATATCTTTCCTGTCAGGAATGGAAAAAGTTCCCGTAAGTGAGTCGTAATTCACTTCGGCTTTAGTGGAGTGGATAGAGTCAAGGTCTATGTCCATTTCTATGCCCATATCGAAATTCTCCCTGCTTTCCAGCCATTCCGCAGATGTGAGAACTGCCACGAACTGCTCCTTATTTTTGCCGATTTCCAGCTTTTCAGCCTTTTCAAGGTTAGTCTTTATATAGTAAAACATACGCATTCTCCTGTTTGTTTGATAGTTCATTATACCATAAAAGCGAAGCGCATATGGTATAATTGTCCGATTGCAGGGAGCAGAACATCGTTCTGCGTATCTGCAAGGACATTTATTATACCATTATATCATGGAAAATGCAATAATACAAGAATATCCCCCGAAAGAAGCACACCCCCTCTCTGTGTGCCCCTTTCAGGGGATATTATCAATTATAAGGAAATTGCTATTAACCGCCTATCATCATCTGATAATCTTCATATGTCATATTTTCGCCTCTCCAGCTATAGAAGCCGTCTATCAGCCACTTGCCGTTCTCTCTGACTACTAACATTTCTTCCATGAATACGACTTCCTCACCATTTTTTCTGATGGCATGGACGGGGATCGCTGCCTGGAAAGCATTATCAGAAGCAACGGTGATAACAGCCTTTTCGGTTGGTGCTTCATAGTGATCATAAACCAGAGGATCGTTCAGGTAACCCGGAAAATATCTGCAATAGAGCTTTCCCTCATAGATGCCATACGGCGTACTGTCAGCTTCTGTCTGTATTTTACCGGGATATATCTCTAATGCCCGGAACACGTTTCCGAAATATTCAGAAGCATAGATATCGGTGTAAGTATTCCTTGCCATAGCCCACATATCATCCACAGATTTAAATATAGGATGTATCATTTCAATATATTCACATTCATATGTTTCGCCTGTATTTGAATCAATGTACTGAGTTTTTATGACATTATCTTCGTTAAGATCGTAGTAGTTATTCTCCATATCACTGGTTATTTCCCAGAGATACATTTCATTCTGCAAAAGATCCTTTACTATCTTCTGATACTCCTCATCATCAATAACAGAAGTCGGAGCCTCTGTAGCGGCTTCTGTAGGTGCAGGAGCGGCAGGTGCCTGTGTTGCGGCTGGTGCAGCAGGAGCGGCAGCTGTAGTTGTTGTCTCTGCGGGGGCAGCCTGGGTTGTTTCAAGGCCTGTGAGCATTGCGTCTACGTCGATGGTGTATGTGACATTGTCAGCGCCTGTAACTGATGTGGTCTGTGTTCCTGTGCTTACTGCTGTTGCAATATTCGGAGGCGGAACATTATCGGGGGCAGGTCGGCGTCTGAGGAGGTTGCGTCCTACTGCAAGGCCGCCTCCCACCAGCATGAGGGCTGCTGCGGTAGTCAGGAATTTCAGCCACATGGGGCGGTCATATTCCTCAACGCCGTCTACCTCGTCTTCGTCATCGTATTCTTCATCTGCTTCGTTTGTGTATCCCTGTGGGTATTTTCTTTCTTTTATGTTGAACTTTCTTTCGCTCATTGCGAACATTCTCTCTTTTTCTTCATCTGAAAGTACAGGATATGAAGCTGCTATCATTTCAACTGTCATATCGTCTGTATTTCTGAATATATCAAAATCTCTCATTTATATTGCCTCCCTTCCTATACCTGCTTTTATAAGCAGACTCTTCAGCTTTTCTCTTGCACGGCTGCTTCTTTTCTGTACAGCCGCAGGTGTCATGCCAAGTGACCTTGCAATTTCTTTTGCTGTTCTGTCATAGAAATACTGCTGTACGATTATGGTAGAATCAGGTTCGCCCAGCGACTCGACCATCTGCATGAGCAGACGCTTGCTGTCTTTCTTTTCAGCATCTGCATCTATTCTGACATTGGAAGCCATCTCGGGAAAATCATCATCATCCATGGAAGTATTTCTTCTGTTATAGGAATTAAGCTTTCTCATATAATCTATGGCGGTATTTTTCGCCACTGCTCCTATGAAGCCTTTAAGGTCGCCTTCACGGAGTTCGTTGTCTCTGTAGCTGCGGTATATCTTCACGAAGACATCGCTTACACATTCTTCAATATCTTCACGGGTCCCGATGTTTCGCAGCACATTTATAATAACAGCATAAACATAGTTACAATATTCATCGAAAAGAGCCTTATGGCCTTCCCGCTGTGAGCGCTCCATAATGTAACGCAATTCGCTAAGTGTCATTTTATCACCTCAGTAGTATTTGCTCAATGCTGAGCCTCTGTTTGAACGTTCAATTATACATACGCATGGTATCCGTGAAATCGGACAAAAAATGCGAAAAATTTTTCTGATAAATGAAATTCAAGAAAAAATTATTGAAAAACAATATTTTGCTATTGACAAATGATATTTTATATGCTATAATAAACTCACAAAACATAAAGGAGCTCTATTTTATGTGGAATAAAAACAAATCACTCTATCTTTCCAGGATCCTCACAGATGTCTGTGCGGGGCTGGCTCTTATCTTTGCGCTCTTTGTACCCGAAGGCGCAAAATGGTACAATTATATCTCCGAACCAATCGGTATACTTGCTGACCATAACGTTGCATTGCCTCTTATCATCGTTATCTATTTCTGTGAAGTAATGGCTTTCGTGGTATTATGGTCTCTCCACAAGCTTCTCGGAAACATCTCAAAGGAAAAGGTGTTTATCCCTGAGAATACCTCTTGCCTCAGAGCAATATCATGGGCTTGTATGCTTGCAGGCTTTTCCATGATCGTACTCGCTCTCTGGAGAGCTATATTCATATTTGCCGCTTTCCTTCTCGTTTTCTTCGGTCTTGTAATGCGTGTACTGAAAAACGTTTTTGAAAATGCGGTAGAAATAAAGTCGGAAAACGACTTTACTATATGAACGGAGGTGCTTGCAATGCCGATTATCGTTAATCTCGATGTTATGATGGCAAAAAGGAAGATCTCTTCCATGGAACTTGCCGAAAGGATAGGCATTACTTCCGCTAACCTTTCCATACTCAAAACGGGAAAAGCCAAAGCTGTACGCTTCTCGACTCTCGAAAAAATATGCGAGGAGCTTGATTGTCAGCCGGGAGATATTCTGGAATTCAGAAAAGAGTGATCGCCATGGAGGGCTGATCATTATGTTAACAACAGGACCTGATAATCCGAATACAAATAATATGATAGGCGGAGTCGGTATGTATGCCGCTCCGCAGTACACGAACCCTTATGTCAAGCAGAAGGAAAAGCCCGTTTACGGAAAAGCCGAGCTTGTACTCTCTGTGCTGATGTTCCTGTTTTCATTTATATTTGTAAGATTCGTCGTTTACAACGTAACGGGTATCATATCCTCTTTGCTGTATATAGCTTTCTTTGCAGTAACTGTGATATACCTGAAGAAAAAGGGATTCGCTTTTTCAGGCTTCAATAAACTGCTTGGTGCATTACTCTTTATATTCAGCACCGTTTTCACTATCACCGACAACAGCTTTATCAAATTTCTCACCTGCGTTTTCCTCTTTGCCGCCGGTGCATACTTCATTTACTCGGTATGCGCAGACAGAAAGGATGTGGAGAGATATCTCCCCTACGCTATGAAGAAATCTTTATTTGAGTATCCGTTTTCTAAATTCTCCGCTCAGGCTGATATCTTATCAGACAAGGCTAAGGATTCGGAAACAAGCTCAAATATCAAAAGAGTTATCATCGGACTTGTTCTCACTATCCCTGTTACAGTTATCGTTGCCGCACTATTTTCGATACCTTCTACTCAGACGAGATATGGACAGTTATCATGCAGTTAGCGTTCGCCCTGCCGCTTTCATTATACGGCTTCGGTCTTATCTACCGCTGTGCTTTCCGCAAGGATATCAGGGAACTCACCGACGAGGAATGCGCTGATAAGGTATGGAGAAAAAGGATCGTCAGCAACCTTATTTTCTATACAGCAGCTGCACCTGTTCTTCTTCTCTACGTTATGTTTTTTGTCTCACAGGCAAACTATTTCCTTTCCGCTTTCATGGGAAAACTCCCCGAGGGCTTCAGCTACGCTGAGTACGCAAGAAAGGGATTCTTCGAGCTTTGTTGGATCGTTGTCATAAATCTCGGCATCATGATCATCATGAACCTTCACTCCAAAAACAGCGGAGAGGAAAAAACTGTCATGCTTAAAATTTACAACATGATCTTCTGCATATTCACTCTCATACTCATCGCTACTGCTGTCAGCAAAATGGTAATGTACATCGACGCTTACGGCCTTACTGTAATGCGAGTTTACACAACATGGTTCATGATTCTCTGCGCTTATATTTTCCTGCTGACTATCATAAAGCAGTTCAGACCGGATATGCATCTTGCAAAGCATATAACTATCGGTTTCACACTGATGTTCGCATTCCTCTGCTTCTCACGTCCTGAATCACTTATTGTAAAGTACAACCACATGATGGGCAAGGTAACAGCTGACGAACTTGCAGACAGCGGCATTTATGAAATGTCGGATGACGGTCTCCTTGCAGCTGTAAATGAAGGCCTTATGCAGTCAGACGAAGCAAGGGAAAGAAGTTCAAAGAAGCACAGCGATCACTATACAGATGACCTTAACATCTCTACTCTTTTACTGGAGAATAAGTGATGATAACAGCGAGGACAAAATATGAAAAGCAAAGTCAATAAAATTCTCGGCTGGATAAGTTTTGCAGCCGCAGCAGGAATGATCGGTGATATACTTTATTGCTACCTGAAATATCACAGCATCACCTCTATGCAGAATATCAAAGCCTGTGCCATAATGCTTCTCATAGGCGCAGCTCTCATGGCTATCCATGGCATAAGTCTTATGAAGACAAAATCAAACAACCCATACGCACGTATCGCATTCATGATAATTATTCTTCTCGGTGCGGTTTACGGTACTGCCTGCGTGAACAGTATGCTTGATTATGTTGCGAATCCACCATCGTATGAGTCAATTAAATAATGAGTTACGGCGGACTTTATGTCCGCCTCAGCTTGTCAAAAAAGTCATATATTATCGAAAAAAATGGGCTGTCGGGTGATTCCCCACAGTGTGGGGAAATGTCACGCAGTGACA
>CADBAC010000160.1 GCA_902792495.1 Ruminococcus flavefaciens
CCTTCTGTGGCTGGCTGAAGAAAACAGGAATCTTTATTACGGTGTCGGCATCCTCGAACTCATTATCCTTCTTCTCGCTCTGATAACAAGCATTATCTGCAAGCCAAAGAAGAAAGAGGAGCCATCTGCCGCCGAAGCAAAGCCCGAAGCCGAAAAGACGGAGGAATAAGCCTTGAAAATTGCTGTTCTCGATTGGTATACCGTCAATATCAGCGGTGATATCCCCGTTTCTCAGCTTGAGAAAATGGGTGATGTGAGAGTTTTCCCTCTTACCTCGCCCGATGAGACTGTCGCTAATATAGGCGATGCAGAAGTAGTTCTCTGCAACAAGGTGCTCATTACCCGTGAGGTGATGGATGCCTGTCCGAATATCAGATATATCGGCCTGTTCGCCACAGGCTTCAACAACGTGGATATCGAGTATGCCGCAGAAAAAGGCATAACCGTCTGCAATGCGGGACAGTATTCCACAAACGCAGTGGCACAGCAGACCTTTGCTTACATCCTTGACCATTTCAGCAGGATAAGGGAGTACGATAACGCCGTCAGAAACGGCGAGTGGGAGCGTTCCCCTGCATTTTCTTATTTTCCCTTACCCACATCCGAACTGGCAGGGAAAACTCTTTCCATCGTGGGCTACGGCTCTATCGGCAGAAAAGTCGCTGAGATAGGCCACGCTTTCGGTATGGATATTGTAATAAGCACACGCACCACGCCTGCTGACTGCCCTTACGAGGTGACGGATATCATGAGCGCCGCAGAAAAAGCGGATGTTCTCACTTTCCATTGTCCCCTCACCGACAAGACCGCAGGTATCATAAACAAGGAGCTCCTTTCCCGTATGAAGCCCTCCGCTATGCTGATAAATACGGCAAGAGGCGGAGTAGTCAATGAAGCAGAACTGGCAGAAGCACTGGAAAACGGTACTATTTCTGCTGCTTACGTTGATGTACTGGAAAAGGAACCAATGTCACCCGATACTCCGCTGAAGGGTTTACAGAATTGTATCATTACTCCCCACACAGCATGGGCGCCCCTTGAAACAAGACAGCGCCTTGTGGATATCGTATGTGACAATATAAGAGCATGGCAAAGCGGTGCTCCCAAGAATAAAGTTAACTGAAAGAAGATATTTATGAGAAATATTTCCGAAAAACAGCGTATCGTCATCAAGCTGGGTACTTCCACTCTTGCCCATAAGACAGGCAAGCTGAATATCCGCCGTATGACAAATCTTGTACGTGTAATATCCGACCTCCACAACTCGGGCCGTGAGATAATCATGGTATCATCGGGTGCCGTAGGTCTGGGCGCAGGCAAGCTGGGACTCCCCGAAAAGCCAAAGGATACCAAGACCAAGCAGGCTGTTGCCGCTATCGGTCAGTGTGAACTTATGCACGTTTACGACGATATGTTCGCAAAATACAGCGTTACGGTGGCACAGATACTGCTCACCAAGACTATCATAAACAACGCCAATCACTGCGAAAACTTCATGAATACCGTGGAGAAGCTGGTGAATATGGACGTTATCCCTATCGTCAATGAGAACGATACCATCGCTATCGATGAGCTGGAACTTGAAATAGGCGAGAATGATTCCCTTTCCGCTCTTGTTGCTGAACTTTCAAGAGCCGACCTGCTTCTCATTCTCTCAGACATCGATGCTCTCTATGACGATGACCCACGTACAAATCCCGATGCTAAGCCCATTCCTCTCGTTGAGGAGATAACTCCCGAGATAGAGGCAATGGCAGGCGGCGCAGGTACAAGTCTGGGTACAGGCGGTATGTCTACAAAGATAACCGCTGCCAAGATCGCCACAAATGCAGGCATCGACATGGTCATCATGAACGGCCGTGACCCTGAAAAGCTGTATGACCTCTTTGAAGACAAGGAGATAGGTACGCTTTTCAAGGCAAAGTAAAATATGGTCATCTCCAGAGGAAGCGAGAGAGTATCCAAAGCGGATACCTATCTTAACTGCGCAGAGGTCTTCGCATACAGAAGTACCTGTCTGAAGCGGAAATACGGCGCTGTCATCGTGAAGAATGACGCTGTTGTCTCCACGGGCTACAACGGCTCTCCCAGAAAAATGGAGAACTGCTGTGACACAGGGAAATGTCCGAGAATGGAAAAGGATATGCACCAGGGTGAGGGCTATGCAATGTGCAAGGCTGTTCACGCTGAGGCAAATGCCCTGCTGAACTGTTCCCGTGACCAGACTGTGGGCGCTGACCTTTACCTGACAGGTGTGAACCCCGAGGACGGTTCGGTGCATATTGCAAAGCCATGTCCCCTTTGTGCAAGAATGATAATACAGGCAGGCATAAAGAACGTCTACCTGCGTCAGAGCAATGAGCCTGACGGCTACAAATGCGTTCCCGCCGAAGAACTGGAATGGTTTACTGAAAACAGATTATAAGAGGTGTGAATATGAGTTATACAGAGGAACTCGGAAAAAAAGCCAAGGCTGCCGTTGCAGCTGCGGCAGGTGCTTCAACTCAGCAGAAAAATGACGCTCTTGCTGCTATAGCAAAAGCGCTCCGTGATAACAAGGATACAATAATCGCAGAAAATGCCAAGGATATCGCTGCTGCTCAGGCTAACGGCATGACCGAAGCCAAGCAGGACAGACTGAAGCTGGACGAAAAACGCATCGAGGGCATCGCTCAGGGCGTTGAACAGCTTATCGCTCTGGCTGACCCTATCGGTGAAGTCATCGGCGGCGGCAACCGTCCCAACGGCTTGCAGATAGTCAAGAAGCGTGTTCCTCTGGGTGTTATCGGAATCATATTTGAGTCACGTCCCAATGTTACTGTTGACGCTGCTGCTCTCTGTCTCAAGGCCGGCAATGTGGTCATCCTCAAAGGCGGCAAGGAGGCTATCAACTCAAACATCTGCCTCGGCAGCATCATGAGAAAGGCTCTGGCTGAAACAGGACTTCCCGAGGATATCATCCAGGTGGTAGAGAATACTTCCCGTGAGACGACGACCGAGCTGATGAAGCTCAACGGTTATGTGGATGTTATCATCCCCCGTGGAAGCGCTAACCTTATACAGGCTGTTGTGAAGAATGCTACTGTTCCCGTTATCGAGACAGGCGCAGGCAACTGCCATGTTTACGTTGATGCATCCGCTGACCCGGATATGGCTGTGGAGATAACCGACAATGCAAAGACTCAGCGTCCTTCTGTATGCAACGCTATCGAAAGCCTTCTCGTTCACAAGGATATCGCCGAGAAGTTCCTGCCTATGATCGCTGACCGCTTCAAGGAGCACGATGTGAAGATATACGGCTGTGACAGAACTATCGCTATCCTGGGCGACGGCATCGAAAAGGCTACAGAGACCGAATACGCTACCGAGTTCAACGATTTCATCATCGCCGTTAAGGTGGTTGATGATATCGATGAGGCTATAGCTCATATAAGAAAGTACAGCACGGGACATTCCGAGTGCATAGTTACAAGTTCGCTGGCAAATGCTCAGAAATTCCAGAACGAAGTGGATGCAGCAGCAGTTTATGTCAACGCTTCCACACGCTTTACCGACGGCGGTGAATTCGGTTTCGGCGCTGAGATAGGAATTTCCACACAGAAGCTCCATGCAAGAGGTCCTATGGGTCTTACAGAGCTTACAAGTGTTAAGTACCTTATTAACGGCAACGGACAGATAAGATAAAGACACGAAGGGGAAACAGATCCGCTTCCTGTAGATATTTGGAGGTAAGAATGGCTACTAAAAAAGAACTCGACGATATGCTGGATAATCTCAGAAATCCGTCGTCCGCAAAGAAAAAGACTAAAAAAGCTAAGGTAAGCGACGCTCTTGACAATGCGTCACTTGACGACCTTCTCGATGCTCTCTCAGATGAGAATGCAGCTGAACAGGCTCAGGCTCCGAAAACAAGAGCACGCAAGGCAAATTCCAACGAAGCTACAAAGGTCTTCGACAAGAAGCCTGTAAGCGCTTTTGACAGAAAATTCGGCAAGAAGATCAAGCCGATTCCTGATACTCCCGTGGAAAGACCCGTTTATCCTTCCGATGACGAGCCTTCACCCGTGAAAAAGAAGAAAATGAAGATCGTCATCTCAGGCGAACTCCCCGACTATGAAGCTATCCGTCAGCAGGAGCTTGAAAAGGACAGAGCCGCAAAGGCTGCCGAAGAAGCCCGCAAGGCTGAGGAAGCAGCTGCTCAGGAGGCTCGTGCCGCAGCTGAAAAGATAGCCGAAAAGAGAAGACTTGACGAGGAAAAGGCAAAGGAAGAAGCTGAAAAGGCCGCTCAGGAAAGACAGCGCCTTGCCGAAGAACGTGCAAAGGAAGAAGCACGTATCGCCGAGAAGAAGCGTCTGGCTGAGGAAAGGGCTGCCGAGGAAGCTCGTATCGCCGAGGAGAGAAAGCGTCTCGCCGAGGAAAGAGCCGCTGAGGAAGCTCGTATCGCTGCCGAGAAAAAGGCTAAGGAAGAAGAAAAGCGCCTTGCCGAAGAAA
>CADBAC010000161.1 GCA_902792495.1 Ruminococcus flavefaciens
TTATTGTTAAAGTATGTAAAAATATACATATTATTAAAAGGGGCATATTTTAAAAGGGGCATATTTCAATCATGAAAAGATCAATCTCTCTTCTGTTTATCTGCGGTCTGCTGACAGCGCCTTTCACCTCCTGTGCTCAGAATGAGCCTGCGCTCTCATCAGCAGAAGATACAGCAACAGAACAGATAACAGAAGCTGAAACAACTGCTGAAACAGAACCTGCAACAGAAGAAGCAACTGAACCTGAACCTGAATATTTCAGTCAGCTGCTCTATCCAGATACAATGACTGACAAGGAGCGATCGGAAACATATTACCGTGAGCTGACTCTGTTCGATGCCGACAAGGCTTATGAGATAGGGCCGTACCACACGATGTTTCTGGTAAGTCCGAGTCCCGAAAGCGCCAAGCTGAAGAAATACAGGGATAATATACGTGAAATGAGAATGTACGACGAACAGCTTGATACAAACTTTCTTGTCCACATAATACTCCCCGATGGCTATGACGAAAACAAGGAATATCCCATATTCCTCATGACTGACGCATCATCATGGATATCGAAACTTCCGAACACACTAAAACTCATCAGAGAAGGTGAAGCTTCTCCCTCGATATTCGTTACCGTTTTCAACGACTACGACACGGCAGGTGATTTTGAAGCTGAACGCTCGCAGAAATTCATAGCATATCAGGACAGATTCCTTGATTACATAACCAACGATCTTATGGAGCTCATTTCACTCAATTATAAGGCAGATGCTTCACACTCCGTTATCTTCGGACACTCATGGGGAGGTATATTCACCCACTATGCCCTCTGCAATTCTGACAGATACGAGTATCAGCCTTTCAAGAACTACATTATAGGAAGCTCCTGCTTCTCAATGATCGGCAGCCGTGAATACTGGGATTTCGCTATCCCCGGAGATTACGACGACGATGTTATCGAAAGATGCTCTGCCTGTGTCAGAGATTTTGACTACTTCGACCGCAATGAGACTATGGATAAAAACGTATTCATCTGTGCAGGCGGTGATGAGAGCGGTATCGAAAGCTGGCAGAACGGTATGTCCGTTGTCGACAACGTCACAGCATTCTATGACAGGCTGACCTCTCACGGAGTAAATGCAGAGCTGAAGATATACGAAGGAATGGGGCACGTGAGTTTCGTGGAAGATATGCTGAAGGAATACTATAAACAGCATTTTCCTCCTGAAGAAACACCCGTAAACTGAACGGGATAAATATCAGATCATAAAAAAGACTTGCATTTATTGTAAAAGTATGTGATAATAAATAGTGTCAGTTTATTCAGAAATGATATAAACTTTCATCATAACACATCACGGAGGTAATATCAGATACATTATATTATGAGAAAAACAGCTTTTATTATTGCTTTATGCGGTATGCTGTCGCTTGCGTCATGCACACAGAATGAGACGCCGCCATCGTCAGCGGAAGAAACTGCCGTCACTACAGAAGCAGCAACAGAAACACCAACAGAAGCCGAAACAGAGCCAACTACAGAAGCGATCACCGAGCCTGAATATTTCGGTCAGCTTGTCTATCCCGATACCATGACCGATAAGGAGAAAAACGGCACATACTACCGTGGAGATACCATTCTCAACGCTGACAAGGCATATGAGATAGGCGAGTATCATCTGCCGCTGGAGACGACCGCAAGGGCTAAAGTGAAGAAAATGATGGATAATATCCGAGAACTGAAGATGTATGACGAGCAGACGGATACAAACTACATGGTAAACATCGTCCTTCCGCCTGACTATGATGAAAACAGAGAATATCCTGTTTTTCTGGTCACAGATTCTCAATACTGGTTTTCACATCTGCCGAATGTATGGAAACTCATCAGCAAAGGGCAGGCTGCCCCCGTGATATTCGTCACACTTCGTATTGATTATGAATTGAACAGCTACGACGACAAAGAACGCTACGATAGATTTGTATTGCAGCAAGAGGAACTGCTGGATTTCATCACAAATGACCTTATGCAGCTTGTTTCACTGAATTACAGGACTGACAGCAGTCAGAGCGTTTTCTTCGGTCATTCGCTGGGCGGACTGTTCGCACACTATGCACTCTGCAATTCTGATAAATACGAATATCAGCCGTTTGCGAAATATATCATAGCAAGCCCCGCAATGTGGAGCTACTATTATACAGGCGAAGAAAATTTCGACACCAGCGGCATTCCCGACCCTTACGCATACAGGGAAGATTTCGGTTATTTCGACCGTAACGAAAGTATGGACAAAGATGTATTCATATGTGCAGGCGCAGAAGAACATTATAATTTTGATGCACCCGACCTCGCCACTATCCCGGAGGATGCACAGACGATATACGAAAGATTCACCTCACACGGCGTAAATGCAGAAATAAAGCTGTATGAGGGAATGATGCACATGAGTTACGTGGAAGATATGCTGAAAGAATACCTCAGACAGAATTTTCCTCCCGAAGATCCAACAGATGAACAGTCGGAAGGGCTTGTCTATCCCGATACCATGACCGATAAGGAGAAGGCAAATACAGCCTATCGTGATTTCACGCTTATATATTTTGACAAGGCTCGTGAGATAGGCGATTACAACTTTACTTATTCCATAAATACAACTACTTACGAATATGTCAAGGAAATAGAAGACTATATCAGAGAACTGAAAATCTATGATGAACAGCTTGATACCAATTTTCTCATGCACATAACGCTTCCGCCTGATTATGACGAAAGCAAGGAGTATCCTGTACTCTTCATCACTGATTCGCAGTATTGGTTCAAATGTGTGCCTGACCTTTGGAAACTCATCAATGACGGCGAAACTGCTCCCTTTATAATTGCAGCACTCGGCTGCGACTACGACACCGACGGTTACTCAGACATTGCACGTTTTGAAAGATTTGCCGTACATCAGGATAAAATGCTCGATTTCATAACCAATGATGCTATGCAGCTTATTTCAGCAAACTACAAAACAGATGCTTCACGTTCAGTATTCTTCGGTCATTCGCTGGGCGGACTTTTTGCACATTACGCATTATGCAATTCCGATAAGTACGATTATCAACCGTTTGCAGAATATATCATAGCAAGCCCCGCAATGTGGAGCTACTATTATACCGGCAGTGACGGATACGATTTCAGTTCACTTTCCGATAATCTTGCATACAGGGACGATTTCGGCTATTTCGACCGCAGCGAAGCTATGGACAAAAAAGTGTTCATATGTGCAGGCGAAAGGGAAAAATATGAATTTGAAGCTCCCGACCTGCCCACTATCACGCAGGATGCACAGACATTGTATGACAGACTGTCCGCACATGGAACAGATGCGGAATTGAAGATATTTGAAAAAAAGCATCACATGGATTATGTGGAAGATATGCTGAAAGAATATCTCATACAACATTTTCCACCTACAGACTAACATATAAATTTATATACAGGAGGAACACAAAAATGAACAAAGCAATAATACTGGCAGGCGGACAGGGCAAGCGCATGAAAGCCGATATGCCCAAGCCCCTTTTCAAGGTTTTAGGCGAACCTATGCTGGAATGGGTGATATCCGCCTGTGAGGGCGCAGGAGTTTCCGACATCTGCGTTATCAAGGGCTTCATGGGCGAAATGATCGACGAGTATCTCGCAGGCAGATACACTACCGCCCTTCAGGCCGAAAGACTTGGCACAGGCCACGCTGTAATGCAGGCTATCCCCTTCATGAAAGAGGACGAAACAGGCAATACTCTCGTTCTCTGCGGCGATGCACCTTTCATTGATGCCGAGACTATAAAGGCTTCACTGGAAATGCATGAGAAGCAGAACAATGCCGTTACCGTTATCACAGCCGAACTTGACCAGCCAAAGGGCTACGGACGCATTATCCGCACAAAGGACGGCATAAGCGGCATCGTTGAGGAAAAGGATGCTTCCGCTGAACAGAGAGAGATAAAGGAAGTCAACTCAGGCGCTTACTGGTTCAGGACTTCCGACCTCATTTCTCTCCTCGGCAAGATCACCTGCGACAACGCACAGAAGGAGTATTACCTGACCGACACTATCTTCCTCGCTATCAAGGAAGGCAAGAACGCAGGCGCTTACAAGTCTGAGAACGCTGATATCATCAAGGGCGCAAACGACAGAAAGGATCTCCTCGCACTGAACGACTACGCAAGAATGGAAGTCATCGGCAAGCACCTTGCCAACGGTGTTGAGTTCATCTGCACAGACGGTGTCGTTATCGACAGACACGTTGAGATAGGCGCAGGCACTCAGATACTCCCCGGAACTATCATCCGCAAGAAGACCGTTATCGGCAAGAACTGCAAGATAGGCCCGAACACAGTTGTTGAGAACTGCACCCTCGGCGACAACGTAAATCTCCACGCTGTACAGGCTTTCGAGTCGGTCATCGAGGAAGGCGTTGCAATAGGACCGTTTGTACATC
>CADBAC010000162.1 GCA_902792495.1 Ruminococcus flavefaciens
AAATCTAAAAACTAATTAAGCACTATGAACTCAAAAAGGAGTAATGATATGAGAAATGTAAGACCTGTAAAAGTCGGGGACTGTGTCCTTGACGGCAAACATATATACATACAGTCCATGCTCAATGCACGTTCTGACGATATCGAGGGAAGCGTGAAGCAGGCTGTTGAACTGGAAAAGGCAGGCTGTGAGATAATCCGTGCGGCTATCCCGAATATGGAAGCTGTAAAGCTTATCCCTGCTATCAAGGAAGCCGTGAACATCCCTCTTGTTGCAGATATCCATTTTGATTATAAGCTTGCTCTGGAATCTGCGGCGGCAGGCGTGGACAAGATCCGCATAAACCCCGGAAATATCGGCGGCATGGACAGAGTAAAAGCTGTTGTAGATGCCTGCCGTGCAAAGAATATCCCTATCCGTATCGGCGTTAATTCGGGTTCGCTGGAAAAGGAGATACTGGCGAAATACGGTTCTCCTACACCTGAGGCACTGGTGGAGAGCGCAATGACTCATGCGGCTATGCTGGAGCATTTCGACTTCAACGATATCGTAATTTCCATCAAGTCCTCTGACGTTAACAGGATGATTGCTTCTTACCGCCTTGCCGCTGAGAAGTGCTCATATCCGCTTCATCTGGGAGTTACCGAGGCAGGCACTGAGCGTATGGGTCTTATCAAGTCTTCCATCGGTATCGGTTCGCTTCTCTGTGACGGTATAGGCGAGACTATAAGAGTTTCCCTGACCGATGACCCGATACGTGAAATTGCTGCTGCCAAGGATATCCTCAAGAGCATAGGCAAACGTGGGGGAGTAAAGATAGTTTCATGTCCTACCTGCGGAAGAACACGTATCGATCTTGTGAAAGCCGCAAAGATGGTAGAGGAAGCTGTCAAGGATATGGACAAGGACATCACCGTTGCTGTTATGGGATGTATCGTAAACGGCCCCGGTGAAGCCCGTGAAGCAGATGTGGGAATCGCAGGCGGCGACGGCTGTGCTGTTATCTTCAAGAAGGACGGCAAACAGCGTAAAATTGCCGAGGCTGATATAGTTCCCGAGCTTCTTAAAGAAATAGAGCTTCTTTGAGTAATCAGTGAGTGGTAAGCAGAAATCAGAAAGCAGAAAGTAGGGGCTGCCTTTGGCAGTCCTCAAACGAACATTATATTTATCGGTTTATATAATTTTCATTGTTTACTGAGTAATCCACAAGGGCACCCATACATCTGATATCTGCTTGTTGTAAACTAAGCACTTATAACTGATAACTTAAATTGAAAGGGCGTTTTAAATGCAGATAAAACTGTCTGAATTTCTTAAAGAATATAATACCGAGATACCCGAAAGCGTGCGTGAGGGCGAGATATTCAGGCTTACTTATTCGGAGAATCTCGATAACATAACTTTCTATGCCAACTATGAAAGCCTCGTTCCCAGTGACGATATATTCGCTTTCGAGAAGGCTGCGGAGACCGCTCTCCGTGTAGAGAGGATAAGGCTTGCCTGCCGCTATCCGTCTGAGCTTTTCGGCATGGACTGCTACGGCGAGCTTATCAAGCTGATAAAGCGTGATGTTTCTGTTGTCAACGGATTCCTCGACGATGCTGATGTGAATCTCTCCGATGGCAGGCTGAATATCCGTATCGTCCACGGCGGAAGGGATATCCTCGACCGCTACGACTTCTGCGGAAAATTCGCACGTATGATATATCAGCAGTTCGGTACACGCATAGCTGTTACCCTTGACGGCGATACTTCCATCCCTGTGGCTGAGTATGACCAGATGGTTGAGCGCCTTGAGGCTGAAATGCCCGACTACAGCGCACAGCTCATCCCCGAAAAGTCGGCGGACGAGATACAGCGTGAGCAGATAGAGTCAATAACTCCCACTCAGGCTCTTGATATCACCGCCCTCAACAAGGACTTCGACAGTGAATCTGCGGAGATAATCAAGGGCAGAGCGATACGTGAGACTCCCGTGAATATCTGCGACGCACTCCAGAGACTGGGCGAAAAGCTGACTGTTGTAGGCGACGTTTTCGCATCCGAGATAAAGGAACTGCGAAACGAAAAGTGTGTGGCTACATTCGATATCACCGACTACAGCGGCTCGCTGATGATAAAGATATTCGGCACTGTCAAGGAGATAGAGGAGATGAAGCTTTCTTTCATCAAGAACGGCGCAACACTCCTTGTTTCGGGTAAGATAGACTACGACCAGTATGCCCGTGACATCGTTATATCGGCAAATTCACTCATCAAGGTAAAGCGTATACCCAAGATGGACAACTATCCCGAGAAGCGTGTGGAACTTCACTGCCATACCAATATGTCGGCTATGGATGCTGTTACCGACCCTGTTACTCTTATCAACCGTGCGGCAAGCTGGGGACATCAGGCAATGGCCATCACCGACCACGGAAACGTTCAGGCTTTCCCAGATTGTATGTACAATATGCCCAAGGACTTCAAGGTCATCTACGGCATGGAGGCTTATGTGGTCAACGATGTTGAGCGTGATATGGTAATGTACGGCGAGGACGGACGCTCATTCGATGATGAAGTCATAGTTTTCGACGTTGAGACTACGGGACTGAATTTCCGAACCGACAGGCTTACCGAAATAGGCGCTGTCAAGCTGAAAAATCTTCAGGTGGTGGACAGCTTCAACACCAAGGTCAACCCCGAAAAGCCCATTCCCGAAAAGATAACCGAACTTACGGGCATCAGTGACGCTGATGTAAAGGACGCTCCCCATGAAGCCGAGGCTCTGCGTATGTTCATGGAATTCTGTGGAGACAAGCCTGTTCTCATAGCCCACAATGCCCGTTATGATACCAACATGATAAATCAGGTGTGCAAGCGTCAGAACATCACTTTCGATTACACATGGGTGGATACTCTTGTTATGTGCCAGTCCATGCTCCCCGAAATGGGTCGTCATAAGCTGAACCTTGTGGCAAAGCAGCTGAAGCTTGGAAAGTTCGATCATCACCGTGCTTCCGATGATGCTCTCATGCTGGCCAAGATATATGTTGAACTTGCAGGCAGACTGAAAAATGACCGTGGTTTCAAGTCTCTCAACGAACTGAACAAGCTTGTTGACGAGATAGAGACAAAAAAGCTGAAAAGCTACCACCACATCATACTTGTCCGCAATCAGGCAGGACTGAAAAATCTCTACAAGCTGGTATCTCTCAGCAACCTTGAATACTTCTACAAGAAGCCGCTGATACCCAAATCAATACTCCAGCAGCACCGTGAAGGCCTTATCTTCGGAAGTGCCTGTGAAGCAGGCGAACTTTTCCAGGCACTGCTTGATATCCGTGACGAGGAGTACATAGAGCAGATAGCGAAATTCTACGATTATCTGGAGATACAGCCCATTGCCAACAACGAATTCATGGTCCGTGACGGCAAGGCTGAAAATGACGAAGAACTGATGCAGTACAACCGTGAGATAGTCGAGCTGGGCGACAAGCTGGGAATTCCCGTATGCGCTACCTGTGACGTTCACTTCATCGACCCGAAAGACGGCATCTACCGTAAGATAATCCTTGCGTCAATGGGCTTCAAGGACGCCGAAAATCAGGCTCCGCTCTACCTCAGGACCACTGAGGAAATGATGAAGGAATTCGCATATCTGGGCGAGGAAAAGGCGAGAGAGATCGTTATTACCAATACAAATAATATCGCTGACCAGGTAGAAGTGGTTCGTCCCATACCGAAGGGAACTTTCACTCCCACCATTGACGGAGCAGAGGAAGAACTTGTGAAGATAACCCACGATAAGGCTTTCTCCATTTACGGTGATCCGCTTCCCGAGATAGTTGACAAGCGACTTGACCGTGAGCTTTCATCCATCATCAAGCACGGCTTCTCCGTGCTTTACATCATCGCTCAGAAGCTTGTGTGGAACTCAGTTGACAACGGCTATCTCGTTGGTTCGAGAGGATCTGTCGGTTCGTCATTCGTGGCTTCAATGGCCGGTATCTCCGAGGTAAATCCGCTTCCGCCGAAGCAGAAGCCCGAATATCAAAAGAAAAAGTCCTCGCGTCACCCCGGCTTGGGCGAGGGCGGCAAATTTCATCCCAAGGGCAGCGGCAATCCGCTTCCCGAGGGCGAGACGCTTACATACGCGCTTGTGGGCAACCAAAACAGCGGCAAAACAACGCTGTTCAATCAGCTTACGGGCTCAAACCAGCACGTCGGCAACTTTCCGGGCGTTACCGTCGACCGAAAGGACGGCGTTATAAGAGGCCACAAGAATACCCTTGTTACCGATCTGCCCGGTATTTACTCAATGTCGCCCTACAGCAGCGAGGAGATAGTATCGCGCAGCTTTGTGCTCAACGAAAAGCCAAAGGCGATAATCAACTGCGTTGACGCAACAAACATCGAGCGCAACCTGTACCTTACGATGCAGCTTCTGGAGCTTGACATTCCTACAGTTGTGGCGCTCAATATAATGGATGAGCT
>CADBAC010000163.1 GCA_902792495.1 Ruminococcus flavefaciens
TCCTGATGCAGACCGTCGACTGTCAGGCTCAGAGTGCCGCCGGAGAATGTCCCTGCGTCCGTCTCTGCCTCTGTATTATCAGCATAGAACTTGTTATCATCCGATGTTTCCGGCTCGATGCTGACATCCACACCGCGAGCAAGGACACGCCCGTCGGAGTAAGATACTGTTGTTCCGGAGTTACTGTATACTGCGACGTAGGGCTTCGAAAAACCTACGCATACTTTTCCTGCTGCTGACATAGATTTACCTCCTTATGTCTGCATGATTTTCTTTATCTCTTCGTCGCACTGCTTGCGCATTGCCTCGATTGACTTGACTCGTGTCTTGGAAACTGCACGGCTCACAAATGGATACGGGTTCCTGAACGACGTGCCGGATTCCAACGAGCGAATGAGCATGGCGTTCGGCTGGCCTTTTGGGTACTTTTTCGTGTAAACGGTGTTGTATCCGTCCGAGCCTATCTTGACGTTTAAGAAGTTCCCGTCCTGACGAAAGTGAGCGATACCGAGCGATGCGATAACACCCGCCTTCTGTGTCGGTGTCAGACCATCTATAACATCCGTGCTGCCTTTTGTGCTTCCATGCGTGGGTATCGTCTGCGCTTCCGCTTTGACCGCATCCATGACGATTCTGGCACCCTCCCACGCGGACTTCTTAATGATGCCCTCCGTCTGCGCCGCCATCGTCTGGAGCTTGTCGATGTAGTTGTCGATTCCGTCACTGACTTTGAAAGTTGCCATACTCACACCCTCCACGACCATCGGAAGTGTACCAGCCCGGTCTCGTCTTCCTTGTCGACCGAATCCAAATTCCAGTACGTGCAGTCATTAAGACCATTAAGGCATGTCTGGAAAGCATCCACGATCGGGTCAAATTCCGTCAGCGTGAAATAGTCCAGGTATCCAACGATGCCCTGCTCTGCCTTGTGGTTATCCGCCTCGACGCTGAAATCCTCATGGTCTTCCTTCCAGATGGCGAACGGCGCCGCCGTCCGAGGAGGACGCTCGTAGTGATACGTCTTCGGAAAGACAGACACGAGCGCATCACGGAGGCTCTGAAGCTTAGTCTGTAATGCAATCATATCTCTCCTCCAACTTCGAAAGCGTCAGATCAACGACCTTGAGCCCGTCCTCATCCTTAAGACGCTGCACCATGTCGATCCGGTACTGCACGTCGTCAATGATGGCATACTCCCCGGCCTCGACAGGCACATCCCAGATACGGACCAGCTTAGAGATAAACTGATCCGCACCCATCGCCGCGTACTGGCGGTTATATCCAACCACCCTGTCGGAGTAGTACACATCTTCCGGATACTTCAGCACCAGCTGGTCGACCGGCATGGCACCGGCCGCCGCTGTGTTCTGGAGCGTGTAGACTTTGAGTGTCCCATCTGCAATCATCATGATGACTCACCGCCCTCTTCCGCCTTCGCCTTTTCTGCGAATACCCTGTTGTTGAGCGCATACCGCAGCATGCGCGGCATTACAGGATCGTCGCCGACGCGCTTCCGGTACAGGTAAGAGGTCTGCTTTGATCGCGTTCTGTGCCGCATCGATTAAGAACTCAAGATAATCATCAAAGGAGCTCCCTGCGATCTGCAGGTTGCTCTTTGTCATTGATAAGATCTCCAAGCGTGTCACTTGCCACCACCCCGCTTTCGACCGCGCGAGGCTGTCTTCTGCGGTTTCGGCTCTTCGACTGCCTCCGCAAGCCCGAGCGGGTTCTCGAGGATCTCTGTTGCCCTCTTTTTCGTGACTTCGATTTCAGCGCCTGCTCGGTATACCTCGCCCGTGTGCTTGTCTCGAAAGTCTGTACCAGATAACCTGTAAATGCTGAAGCAGAGATAAAGAGTACGATACTCATGAAAAGGCTTATGATAGTTGAACGGTATCTCTTTTTGCTTCTTTTGTAATACTTGTGTCCCAGCATTCCCGATATACCGAAAAACTTGTAGACAGCTTCAGTAGTCCATATCTTCTTTTTCTTAGCCTTGATATCACTTGTCAGACGTATAGCTTCAACTGCTGTTACCTTTGTTGCCCTGCGTGAAGGTATCCATGCTGATATCCTTATAGTCACAAGCGCAATGACTACTGCGGCGATTATCGACACAGGCGAAACAGTAAGCTTCATATTTATGTTATCGGGAACTTCTCCGCCTGTATAAGAAGCAAATTTACTGCCGAGGCAGGTAAAAGTTACCCACATTCCTGCGATTCCGAGAAGTATGCCGAGAGGTATGCCTGTCAGACTTACAACAAGCGACTCAAACTTTACCATTTTCTTCAGCTGTTTCTTAGTTGCACCGATAGAGGATAGAAGTCCGAACTGCTTTGTTCTTTCTGAAACCGATATAGAGAACGCATTGTAGATCAGCATTACCGAACCGAACACTATCAGTCCGATAACGATCGCAGCAAAACCGTAAAGCAGCTTCATTACAGAACCATATCTTGAAATTCCCGAGAACATGAGAAGATCGTTGTTTGGTTCAACTTCACACTCGCCTTTCATGAAGTCAAATACGTCCCTGCCGTTCTTCATTGTGAAGTATATACTCATGCTGTCAGTGGGTATCTCATCATCAGATGCAAGGACCAGCGCAGTAAAGCCCGGAGATTCATAATTCTCAAATGAAGGGCGCTCATATATACCGCATACGGTATACTCCTTTGTGAAACGTGGTACAAATTCCTCGTCCTGAATAATAGCAGCGCCGTCTGTTTGCGAAACGATACAGATCGGATGTTCCTGCCCTAAAACTGTGCCGTTGTTGACTCTGTCGCCAACTTCAAGAGTTATCTTTTCGCCGACAGTGTAATACACTCCGCCGCTTTCGAGAATGTGTTCGGGGATGAGTATTTCGCTGTCATTCTGCGGATAATTTCCCTCTTTGATATGAACAGGCACGATATCATCAAAACCGTCGCTGACACCTGCAATATAAAGAAAAGGCTTGTCCTCGTTCATACTTTCCGTTTCCGCATATCCTTCATACTTACAGTAAACTGCCTTATCCACCTTATCCGAAGATTCTATCTCGTCATAGATGTCAGAATCCGCATCTTTCACCATTCCATGCCATGAACCTGTTTCGTAAATGATGAAACGTCTGGCAAAGTCCGACATACTCGAAACTGATGTAGTAACAGCACATATCAGTGCAGTAGAAAGCATGATACCGATAATCGTAACGATAGTGCGTGTACGGTTCTTTTTCAGCGATTCTATGGTGACTTTATGGAAGATATTCATTTTTTCACCACCTCATCACGGATGATCTTACCGTCGCTTATGGCAATCACCCTGTCTGCCTGAAGTGCGATATTCTCATCATGAGTTATCATGATAAGAGTCTGATTGTACTTCTTGTTTGAAAGCTTGAGAAGTTCGACTATCTCCTGACTGTTTTTGCTGTCAAGGTTGCCTGTGGGTTCGTCCGCAAGCACAACAGCAGGCGCATTCATAAGCGCTCTTCCGATGGAAACTCTCTGCTGCTGACCGCCCGAAAGCTGATTGGGAAGATGTTCTTCCCTGCCTTTCAGACCGAGAGTATCAATAAGTTCCCTGAGTCTGTCCTCGTTTATCTCTCGGCCGTCCATAAGGACCGGCAGAGTTATATTTTCGGTAACACTGAGAACAGGGATGAGATTGTAGAACTGATAGATAAGTCCAACCTGACGGCGTCGGAAAACTGCAAGTTCCTCATCATTCTGAGTGTAAACGTCCTTTCCGTTCATGAATACCTTTCCGCTCGTAGGCTTGTCAACTCCTCCGAGGATATGGAGCAAAGTGGATTTTCCCGAACCCGAAGGTCCGATTATGGCAACGAATTCGCCAAGTTCGACTGAAAGAGACACACCGTCAAGGGCACGTACTTCATTCTCGCCCTTGCCATATATTTTACACAGATTTTCAACACGTAATATTTCCATGTGGAATTCCTCCTGAATCATTTTCTGTAATAATTATACCGTTTCTATATGACACTACCGTGACTTAAAAATAACAAAAACGTCACTTTCTGATGCGGGTGCAAAAATACGGGCGAACAAAGTTCGCCCTGACACATATCAAACTGTACATTTATAAAAGCGCATGATAAATCTTGCGCCGCCGTTTTCGCCGTTTTCAGCTTTAAGGGTACCATTCTGCTCCCTGACTATCATTCTTGCAAGAGCAAGACCTATGCCGAAACCGCCTTTGTCCTCATCGGAAGTGCCTTTGTAGAACCGCTCGAAGATATGCGGCAGGTCAGCCTCGGAAATACCGCTTCCGCTGTCGGAAATGATTATCTCGGTGAATATGGCATTTTCTTCAGCGCTGACGGTTATGCGACCTCCCTCGGGAGTATGCTCCATGCAGTTTTTGATGATATTGCCCACAGCTTCACCGCTCCATTTTATATCGCCTGTAAACTCTCCCTCGGCAGTTATCGAAAGTTCCTGACCGTGAAGCTCTATCGGAACGAACAAAGGCATACAGGCCTTGTTTATGAAATCCTTCATAGGTATTGTCTCACTTGCAAATTTAATAGTCCCCGCATCCAGCTTTGACATTTTCAGAAGTGTGGTTATAAGCCAGTCTATCCGTGAAAGCAGCTTTTTCAGTTTAAGCAGGAGTTCTCGCTTCTTTTCCTCGGATATTCCCTCCTCTGACAGCATGGAAACTATAAGATTTATGGAAGTGAGCGGAGTTCTTATCTGATGGGAAATATCTGCAAGAGAATCTGCCAGATACACTTTCTCGTCCTTCAGGCGATTCTGCTGTTCACGCATACGCACCACCATTTTGTGTATCTCAGTCTCAAGGATAGCAAGTTCTCCTTCCGCATTTGTTTCCTGTGAGATGTACTCTTCTCCATGGAGGATCCTGTCTATCCTTCCGGAAAGCTGAGAGATCCGCCTGTATCTCTTACTGACGGAAAAAAGACTGATACCGACAAAAATCAGGCACATCACAGCGGTGAAAATACCGAACTTCACATTCCATGCAAAAGCTGCGGCGGTAAAGATAAGCGAAACTGCTGATAATATTACAAAAGATACGGCAACTTCCTTATTTCTGAACAATCCTTTCATACATCCACCTTATATCCAAGTCCTCTTACAGTCTTGATTATTTTCGGGTCCTGAGGATCATCCTCAATTTTTTCCCTCAGACGCTTTATGTAAACGGTAAGAGTGTTGTCGTTGACAAATTCACCTGCGATATCCCAGATAGATTCAAGCAGCTTTGTACGTGAAAGCACCGCTCCCCTGTTGTTGATGAACACCAGAAGCAGACGATATTCCAGTGCGGAGAGATAAAGGTCACAGCCGTTTTTGCTGGCTGTACCCTTGATCGTATCCACCAGCACATCTCCCAGCTGAGTGACACTTCCTGTATTGCCTGTAAGTCTCAGCACATTCTTGATACGTGAGATCAGTTCTCTCGGCCTGAATGGTTTTGCGATGTAATCATCAGCGCCCAGATCGAACCCCGTGACTGTGCTGAACTCATCACCTGATGCCGTAAGGAATATCACAGGAGTTGCGCTGTCAGCCTTTATAGCCGAACAAACCGCAAATCCGTTTCCGTCAGCAAGTGAAACATCCAGAAGCACTATGTCGAATTTTTCCTTTTCTATAATATCCAGAGCGGCGGTCTGCCCTGTAACGTTCTTTACAGCAAATCCTTCATTTGACAGAAATTCCGTCAGATTCACGATTATCTCTTTGTCATCCTCTACCAGAAGAAGTTTAGTCATTATCTCACCTCATAAAAAAAATTACATGAAACCGTATTATAATAATACCATAAAACCGCTTCAAATGCAATGCCCAAAGAGTAAGAACAG
>CADBAC010000164.1 GCA_902792495.1 Ruminococcus flavefaciens
AGCGGTGCAAAAAGCACGAATGCAATAAGTATGACACCCATCTCTCCGTCAATGTAGAAAGTAAAGATGTACACAAGAAATGCGACCATCATGGCGCTGACTATATACTTCAGATTTTTCATTATCTGCCGCCCATTGAAGGTACAGGGATATTTTTCAGTAGTTCTGTCACATATCCTTCACTCGAACCGAAAGAAGTCTTACCCTGCGGTGAAAGGATAATTCTGTGAGACAGCACCGAAACAGCTGTATTCTTAACATCATCAGGTGTTACGTAATCTCTTTCGTAGATATATGCGAAAGCCTTTGAAGCCTTGTAAAGGGCGATACTTCCTCTCGGACTGATACCGAGGGTAGTATTTCTGTCTCCTCTTGTAGCATTCACTATACTGATGATATACTTTTTTACTTCATCCGTAACACGGATATTTTTTACCGCCTGCTGCATATTCTGGATATCGTCCACTGTCATAGCAGGTTCGGTTATATTTTCAATAGGGTTGTACATCTCAGTGCGTTCAAGGATATTGAATTCCTCTTCAGCAGTAGGATAACCCATGGATAATTTCATAAAGAAACGGTCCATCTGAGCTTCGGGAAGATGGAAAGTTCCGTATGTCTCAACAGGATTCTGTGTAGCCATTACGAGGAAAGGCTTAGGGAGTTCATGAGTAACACCGTCAAGGCTGACCTGTCTTTCTTCCATAGCTTCAAGCAGAGCGGACTGCACCTTCGGGGAAGCACGGTTTATCTCATCGGCCAGAAGGAAGTTACACATAACAGCTCCGTCACGGTAGACAAATTCACCTGTTGACTGGTCCATCATAGTAAATCCTGCAATGTCCGAACGTGAAAGAGCAGTTATGAGCTGAGTCTTTCCGACACCGGGAACATCCTCCAGAAGAACATGGCCCTCACACAGAAGCGATGCAATAAGTTTTATAATAGTATCGTCCTTGCCGACAATTACTTTACCGACTGTCTGAGCAAGAAGACTGACATTTTTATTCATAAATCTGTTACCTCGTTATTGAGCATATTATCCAATTAGATATATTATATCATATTTCGGCAATGTGCGCAATAGACAAATAGACAAATTTTCATACTCATTATTGTTGATTCCCACTATATCACAAAGAAAATCATGTGGAAAAATTGTCCATTTCTTTATTTTTCGTCGTTCGCTGAGACGAGCCGTGAGCTGCCGAGATCCAATTGTGAAAGAAAAGTTTCATCAGTTCAACACATAAAAAAATGCAGCAGTGGCAATTCACTGCTGCATTTCCGTATCATTTTTTCAATTACTTGATCATGTTAGCGATCTCGTCAGCGAAGTTCTCTTCCTTCTTCTCAACGCCTTCGCCACGCTCGTAACGAACAACGTCAACGATCTTGATATTGCCGCCGAGCTTCTTAGCCTCAGCATCAACATAGCCCTGAACTGTAAGCTTGTCATCCTTAACGAATGCCTGCTCGAGGAGGCAGTTCTCGCTGTAGTACTTGCCAACCTTGCCTTCAACGATCTTAACTCTTACCTGCTCAGGCTTTGATGCCATCTTAGGATCCTCAGCCATCTGAGCGAGCATGATCTTCTTCTCGTTCTCGATAACTTCAGCAGGAACATCCTCTCTCTTAACATATGGAGCGTTAAGAGCAGCAGACTGCATAGCAACGTCCTTACCGATGTAAGCAACCTTGTCAGCATCGAGGTCTGTGTCCATCTTTACCATAACACCGATGCTGCCGCCATTGTGGATGTAAGAAGCAAGCTTGCCTTCCATTCTTACGAAACGACGGATAACGATGTTCTCTCTGATCTTCATGCCGGCAAGCTCTGTAAGAGCCTCACCTACTGTACCTGTGCCGTTTGCGATAGCCTCGTTCTTGAGAGCCTCAACGTCAGCAGGATTCTTCTCGATGATAGTCTCAGCAACGTTAGCAACGAAGTTTCTGATATCATCTGTATTAGCAGCAAAGTCTGTCTCTGTGTTTACTTCAAGGAGAACGCCTACATTGCCCTTAACAACAGCAGTTACAACGCCCTCAGCAGCAGCTCTGCCGCTCTTCTTAGCCTGTGTAGCGAGACCTTTTTCTCTGAGGAATTCGATAGCCTTGTCCATATCGCCGTCGTTAGCCTCGAGTGCCTTCTTACAGTCCATCATACCAACACCTGTGGACTTCATGAGTTCCTTGATTTCTGCAACGGATACCTTACCCATTGTGATTACCTCCTGTATTATATTGTAGATTATATTTTATATAACGCAGGGCCGCCGCAAACGGATCCGCAGCAGCCCCATAAATAGTCTTTGATTATTCAGCGTCAGCTGTCTCAGCCTCAGCAGCTTCCTCTGCAGGAGCCTCCTGAGCGTCCTCAGTAACGTCGCTTCCCTGTCTGCCTTCGATAACAGCGTTAGCGATTGTGCCTGCGATGAGCTTTACAGCTCTGATAGCATCGTCGTTACCCGGGATTACGTAGTCAACTTCATCAGGATCGCAGTTTGTATCAACGATAGCAACGATCGGGATACCAAGCTTCTTAGCCTCAGCTACAGCGATCTTTTCCTTGCGTGGGTCAACGATAAAGAGAGCTGAAGGGAGCTTCTTCATGTTCTTGATACCGCCGAGGAACTTCTCAAGCTTCTCTATTTCAAGGTTGAGCTTAACAACTTCCTTCTTAGGGAGAAGTGCGAATGTGCCGTCTTCTTCCATTGTGTGGAGCTGCTCAAGTCTCTTGATTCTTGTCTGGATTGTCTTGAAGTTTGTGAGCATACCGCCGAGCCATCTTGCGTTAACGTAGTGTGCGCCTGCTCTTGTAGCTTCTTCCTTAACTGAATCGCCGGCCTGCTTCTTAGTACCTACGAAAAGTACTTCGCCGCCCTGTGCTGCGATGTCACGAACGAACATATAAGCATCTTCGAGCTTCTTAACTGTCTTCTGAAGGTCGATGATGTAAATGCCGTTTCTCTCTGTGAAAATGTATGGTGCCATTTTCGGGTTCCATCTTCTTGTCTGGTGACCAAAGTGTACGCCAGCCTCAAGAAGCTGCTTCATTGATACTACTCCCATGGTGTAGTCCTCCTTAAAATTGGTTATTATTTAATCCTCCGCCCGACTTAGCTCACGGACAACACTCAACGAGCGCACCAATCCGTAAAAGTACAAGCGTGCGAATTGCCTTAATATTATAACATTTCATGCAGGATAAATCAAGCCCTTTTACGTTGGATGTTCAGCCAGACTTTCAGAACTCTTTCGGCGCTTTTTTGTGCACAATTCCTTCCTGTCGTTCCACAAGCACTACTTCCCTGCCAACAACTCTTATATCCGAACATCTTATTATTATGTCGTCTTCTTTTCCGAGAAATCCGAAAAGCCTTGAATTCCCGTATATCACCAGCTTCTCAGCTTTTCCTTCGGATACTGACAACTCCACATCATCTATGTAGCCCAGTCTCTCGCCTGTGTTTACGTCAATTACTTCTTTCCTGCGCAGTTCTTCAAAGCTGTACAACAAAACTATCCCTCCGCTCAATGCTATCTATGTAACATTGTATGCGGAGGGACAGCCGTTCAATTATTTATCGTCGTCGTTTTTCTTCTTTGAAGCAAGTGCTGTGAGTACAGCGGCAGCTGCTGCGATAAGAACTACAGCTATAAGTATTCCCTTCGGGAAATTATCACCTGTCTGCGGTGCATCAGCAGCAAGTAATGTAAGTGCATTTATCATTTCTGTCATTTTCTTTGTCCTCCTGTTTTTTCATCTGTATCTTACGAAACATTTCTGTTCCTTTTTACAATTTTAGCACGTTGTCCATGAAATGTCAAATGAAATGTATGTGAAAGGCGGAGAGCCTCCGCCCGCAGTCACGCTGGCGCTCGCAAACTCGCTTACTCTTTACATTGCGTTAGTCTGCTTTCGCTCACTCATACTTTATAGAAATCTATGTTTTTGGAATTGCCGCTGAGCGAGCGGCGGCGCAGTCACGCTGACGCTCGCAAACTCGCTTAATCTTTACATTGCGTTAGTCTGCTTTCGCTCACTCATACTAAGTTGTCAATTCCTCAAACTATTCACTAAGCACTACGCACTAAAAACTAATATAGATCAGAAGCGGAAATCTCTCTTGCCTTCGTTCTTTATCTCATTAAGATACTCGATCGCACGGTTTCTGCGCTTTTCATCAGGAACCTTCTGTATCTCACGGGCAATAAGCTCCTCGCCTATCTTTCTTGTTTCAGGTGAAGCGTAGTCTGTCAGGTACTCCTGAAGTGTCATGAGGGCATTCGGGTGACAGCAGTTCTGTATCTGGCCTACCTTGCAGAGAGCCATGAATCGGTCACCTGTACGGCCTTCACGGTAGCAAGCTGTACAGAATGACGGGATGTAGCCGCCCTTCATAAGCCACTGCACAACTTCGTCAAGTGAACGCTGGTCTGATACATCAAACTGCTCTGTATCATGAGGTCTCTCGTCTGCGGAGTAGCCTGCATAGCCGCCTACTGATGTTCTTGAACCGCCTGATATCTGCGAGATACCGAGTCCGAGGACCTTATCACGGCAGGTCTCGTTCTCACGGGTAGAAATGATCATACCTGTGTATGGAACAGCTATTCTGATACAAGCGATGATCTTTGCAAATGTGTCATCGTCAATACCATTATCAAATACAGACGGGTCGATGTCGGAGGCTCTCTTTACTCTCGGAACGCTGATAGTATGAGGTCCTACACCGTGAACAGCTTCAAGGTGCTCTGCGTGCATCAAAAGTCCTGCAAATTCATACTTGTACATATCAAGGCCGAAGAGAACTCCGAGTCCTACATCGTCGATACCGCCTTCCATCGCTCTGTCCATAGCCTCTGTGTGGTAAGCATAATTATGCTTTGGTCCTGCCGGATGAAGCTTCTCATAGCTTTCCTTGTGGTATGTTTCCTGGAAGAGGATGTATGTACCGATACCTGCGTCCTTCAGCTTCTTGTAGTTCTCAACTGTTGTAGCGGCGATGTTGACATTTACTCGTCTGATAGCGCCGTTCTTGTGCTTGATGGAATAGATAGTGTTGATACATTCGAGGATGTACTCGATAGGATTGTTTACAGGGTCCTCGCCTGCTTCGATAGCAAGTCTCTTGTGTCCCATATCCTGAAGAGCGATGACCTC
>CADBAC010000165.1 GCA_902792495.1 Ruminococcus flavefaciens
GCAGGCAAATGCACAGCTTGGCATTACCAGACTTGCGATGCTTGCGACAGCCAACCCAGAGGACCGCGCCGAGGTCATGGAGTCTACAGATGTAGCACATATTACAACAAGGGAGCTGGAGCAGCTCCTTGCTGAGAAAAAACAGCAGGGTGAGCAGCTCGCCCTCCTCCAGGAGGAGAGCAAAGCAGAAACAGAAAAGCTTCAGGCGAAGCTTGCCGCAGAAGCTGCAAGGTCTGCCGAACTGGAAGCCAAGCTTGACGAGATCGAGGCTCAACCGAAGGAAGTCACAGTCGCCACGAAAGAAGTCATCAGGGAAGTCCCCGACAAGAAGACCGAGAAAAAGCTCAAGGACGCAGAAAAGGAACTGAAGCAGAAGGAGACCGAGCTTCAGAACGCGAGAGCTCTGAAGATTAAAGCGGAGCATGAGAAGGCAGCTCTTGAAGCTAAGGTCGCAGAGCTACAGAAAGCAGCCGAGAAGCCGCCCGAGAATGCCGACAAGAGCAATTTCAAGGTGATGCTCTCCACAGTCTATAGAGATATGCTCGGGCTTGTTGAGTTCATCAATGGCACCAAGAACACGGAGGAGCGCAAGCAATATTTCAAAAAAGCTCTCGAAATACTGCACGTTTGCGAGGATAGCATCAAGAAGATAGAACTTCCCGTAGATATGCCAAAGCAGTCCCTGACGTCTCGCGGAGTTGTTGATATCAACAATATGAAGCCGATATCAAGCAGCAGCAACGTGGACTATGACGATTACGACTACGACGACGAGGAGAAAGATGACGATGAATGATTATGAAGTCACCCCTCGCAAGCGTCAAATGAAGCTCAGGAGGAAATGCTCCTGCGGTGGCACTGCTGAAATCGTAGACGGCGAGCCTACGGAATTAGGAGCGAAAATGCTCCGCGAGTACGGTCTGACACCGTCTCGCACTTATAAAGCCGTGTGCAGCTCCTGCGGTAAGAGCACCGCGTCCTTTCCCTGCGGCGACGAGGTAAAGGCGGACTGGAACCGCCTGAATCCTCGCATATATCTCAATCGGCACGACTGCCCCATGGCATATATCGAGCACCAGACGCTGCAATTCGCAGCTGTCGCCCCTGACTTTTACTGTGCGAAAGGAGCCGACCATGAACCGTGATAATATCAACAAAATGTCACTGATAGACCTTTTATCGAAAATCTCAAAAGGAATAGACGAGTGCCTCTATCAGGTGCTCTCAGACTGCAAAGACGCGGAGAAGCGCTCGCGCTGCGAGAAAATGCACTCATGCTATGACTGCTTGTCCGCATGGCTGAACGAAGGAGGCAAAATCATGTTTATAGACGGCAGATGGTACACAGAGCCGGAAGTCAAAGCGTCTATTACGGAACTGAAAAAGAAGCTCTCGGAAGATACATACTCACAGGAACTTGAAGCCAGGGTGAAGCTGCTCCAGGAGTTCCTCCAGTGTGTCAGGTCATACTTCGGAACCACCTGCAGCTGGATAGACCTTTTTGAGGAAGACGCAAAGAAGCTTCTGGAAGGGGCTAAAAATGACTGATAGAAAGTATCTTGCTATTTCTATAAAACACACAGAATACAAGTGGAAGTTTGGCGTTCTATGTGTTTTATGGGGCTATCATAGGACCAAAGACAATGAAAAACGTTGTTTTGGCGGCTACACAGAAGATATCAAATCAGCGGAATTGTACAGCATAGAAGAATTTATAAAGCACTATGGTTCAAGCATATGCTGCCCCGAACCTGTGAAAATGAGCCCGAATTTATGCAAAAAGTATAAGAAGTATGATACAGTTCTTATACTCGAAAGCGACTATCAGGCATATTACGATATGTGCAAGGAAAGGTGATATTATGCCAGAGAAAAACAAGTGGGAATATCATGAACTCGTCATAACAGGCGAAGGAACGACAGATTTTTATGTATGCCCGAAATGCAAAGGAGCATTTGCGACAGATTTATGTCAAGTGAACGGCGCATTTGAGATTGACGCAGGAGAAAGCTTTAAATTCTGCCCTTACTGTGGAAAAGAGTTAGGAGGAGTCGAGCATGAGACATGAGGAAACTTCGCTTAGTATAGGATTAGTAATTCTTATAGTGCTCATAGGGATATTCGTTGAAAGCTGTTGGAGCGGATCTGTAGCTGACAGCAATATTCACTCGCACAAATATATCGTAGTCGCAGGTAAGTACTACCCCACAGAGGATATAGAGTATATCGAAACAGATGTAGTGTTCCACGATAAGCACGTTATTACTATTCACTTTGATGACGGAACGACTTACCAAACCCAAGAGGGTCAGTATGTGTTTGCCGAGACAAAACCTGAGGACACATAAAGGAGGAAATCATGACAGACCCATGGGACTTAATTAATATAGCATTTGAAGGGTTGGCTTGCTCTCAGCTTCCCTGCACTTATGCACTTTTTCTTGAGTGCTGTGAGGATGAGAAGCAGGAGATAGCTTCTCTCGTATGCTGCACTATGTTCAAGATATCCCGAGACATGATCCTGAAAGGAGAATACTGATGACACACGAACTGAAAATTCTTCCCGAGTTCTTCCAGCCCATCTTTGATGGTGTCAAGAACTTTGAAATTCGTAAAAACGACAGACCGTATCAGGTTGGAGATATCCTGATACTTAGAGAAGCGAACGGACATAGCTACACAGGCCGTGAGATGCGTGTTGTAATCACATATATACTTAGGGATCGAAACTATAATAAGGAAGGATACTGCATAATGAGTATCAAACCGCTTAAAAATATCAAGAAAATAGTGAGGATAATGCAATGACAGCGGAGCAGGAAATTCAGAAGCTCAGAAAAGAAGTCGAGACACAAGATGATCTTGATGAGTTTTTTCGAGAATGAGGTGATAAAATGAAAAAATGTTTTTACTGTGGTAGTAAAAAACAGCACTGCAAAAGAAGCGGTGACTTGAAAGTGACAGTTGTATGTGAAAAGTGTGGATTTGAATTAAAATGTCCGACATTTGATGAAGCCTACGCGAAGGGCTACTGGAATACGACAATGAAAAATATGAAGGAAGCGGCTGTCGAGTGAACAGCCGCACACTACTATTATAATAGTATAAAAAAAGTGCGCCGAAGCTGGCGCATATAAACCTTGTAATGGATATTAACTTTACGACCACAAAGCCGAAGGAGAAAAACGAAGTATGAGATGTGTATACCGAGAGTCACTGTATGAGTGTGGAGATTACTTAGAAGCAAATATTTACCCGGTGTATAGTAGAGGATTATCAAGAGCTAAGAAAAGAAAAGCGACTCCTGACTGTCAGCAGAAGCTGAATGAGAAAAATGCTGAGAGAAAGTTGATAAGGCTTGCAAATGCAAACTTTACTGAGAAAGATTTGAAAATAGAATTAACATACTCACCTGAACACAATCCCGAGACTGACGATGAAGCTAATCGTCAGCTGAGGAATTTTCTCAGGCGCGTGAAAAGATATCGAGACAGTCACGGACTCACTCCGCTGAAGTACATATCAGTCACCGAGAGAGGAAAAAAGAAAGGCAGATATCATCATCACCTTATCATGAGTGGTGAGATAAGTCTCTTTGATCTTGTACAGCTTTGGGGACTTGGAATCGTAGGAACGGATATATTACAGTTTAACGAGAACGGATTAGCCGATCTCGTCATATACATGATGAAGCAGCCTCGCAATTCAGCGAACGAGAAAAGATATACTCGTTCACGTAACCTTGTTGAGCCCGAGCCTCGACAGAGGGACGGCAGGATCATCAAGCGCGAAGCTGTTGAGCTTGCAAAGGACACTGAGAATGTGAGAGCTTACGAAAAACTTTACGAGGGTTACTTCTTCGCAGGTGCTCAGATAGTTATGAACGATGTGAACGGCGGCGTTTACATATATGCGAGATACTACAGGAAGGAGGCGGCATTTTGCAAAAAGAGGACATTGAGCAGAGCTTGCTCTTCAGCTGGGCGGACTTCGCGCAATATCAATACCCGGAACTAAAATTGCTTTATCATGTCCCAAACGAGGGAAAAAGAAGTAAAGCAACAGGAGCACGTCTAAAACAATTGGGGCTAAAGTCTGGTGTACCAGATGTGTGTCTCCCGACAGCTCACGGTGGATACATAGGACTATACATCGAAATGAAGGTCAATCCAAACAAGCCGACCAAAAATCAAAAGGAGTGGCTGCGTGACCTCCGCGGAGCAGGACACTTTACCGCAGTCGCTTACAGCTTTGGAGAAGCTCAGAAACTTATCGAGGAGTATCTGAGTCTCCCGAATACGATAGCGAGAGGAGAAAAGAAATGAAGTTTAAGAAAATACAAACGCTACTTCGGCAGATAAAGACAATACAGATATGGCACGGAGAGTCAGCTCAGTGGATAGGTGACAGTGCGGCACTCTACCCGATCTACAATCTACCCGGGCTCAATGAGAGAGCTATGCAGACAATACTCGATATCGACGATGATGCGTGGGATAAGTTTGACTTTGAAGAATTCCCAATTATGAAGCTGAACGAAGAAGATGTGATCGAAGACATGAAGCAGCTTGACAGGTTAGATATCACGCTGTACTGGAAGGGGAGAGAGCTTATTCCACTTGTCGGAGAGGGAAAGATATACTATATCCAGTCGAAGTACCTCAAGCCATTCGATGACGATATGTTACTGACATACTGGCTAAGAAATGATCCTGCATCGCTCAACCCGATCATCGGCGTGCAAGAAGGAATGTGTCTCGCAGGATTAGTAATGCCGATAATGATAGACGATAAAGTATTCTGTGAAACGCTTTATCGAGTGTACGAGCTTACGAAACGTGAGGTCTATGGAGGCAGCGAGCTATGATAACGCCAGAAGAGTATCTCATGCAGATTAAGGACATCGGCCTGCGCATCAAATCCCTGGAAGGAGAGCTCCACGACACAGAAGCCGAGGAAGATACAGAGTACGCCGAAGAGCTCAGCGCAAGGATAAGCGCAGACATTGCACGCTACAAGGAGCTGAGACTCAGGATCAGAGACGAGATACAGCAGATAGGCGACAATCGTCTGAGCTGTCTCCTCACAGAGTACTACGTTCGCGGCAAGACGTGGGAAATGGTTGCAGAAGCTATCGGAGTAAAAGATGCTAAATGGGTAAGGACACGCCTGCACGAGAAGGCGTTAAAGCTTTTTGCAGGCACTTTCCCGAAATATTTTTTATAGTGCCCTTTTTAAACCGTTTATCACCCTTGAAAACAAACGCGAAATACGGTACAGTAAAACTAAGGAAAGCAGGCGGATATAACAGGGTAGGCTTTCGCACAGCGGTCTTGACTTTGTCTGTCTTGTTTCTCGGGGCTGCTGTGCTGGCTTCCGCCGTTTCTACACATCTCTTTTCGGTTCCCTAATGTATCAGCGGATGCAACAGCGTCCGCGAATGGCAGATTAGAG
>CADBAC010000166.1 GCA_902792495.1 Ruminococcus flavefaciens
GCTGATACCATACTGCCCGATAATCACAGTGATTGCGTCAGGCTGTACGGTACAGTGAAAACGGTTCACGGTAGTCACAGTACCATTGAAAATGTAGGCAATCATATATCAGCACTTCTAAGCGAAATAAAGAATGACAGACTGCTTTTGTTTTTAGGCAGAGGTTCGGCATTTGCAGATGAGCATAACTCCGCATTTTTCACAGAAGATAACGACCTTGTACTGATAGATTGTCCGGCAACTTCATATCAGAAGGTTAAGAAAATGGACTGGGATAAGTACGATAATATCTACATCCTTATTACTCATACTCACGGCGATCACAGCGGCGGCACAGGAACAATGCTTCAGTATGTGTGGTTTGCAAGCTATATGAAAAAGAAAGTAACAATAGTTGCGCCGTCAGAAGAAGTAAAACAAGACCTTCTGACTTTGCTGATGAGGATAGAGGGCTGTGAGAAAGAATGGTTCAACATCATAACAGCCGATGAGCTGGACAAAAAGTGGTTCAGGTCAGCTGTGCCTACAAAACACGTTAAGCCTCTTGAAGGCAGATGCTTCGGATATCACCTTAATATTAATGGAAACAATGTAGTATATACGGGGGATACAGCTACTCTTGAACCGTTCAGAAAACTGCTTGATAACGGATCTTTCCTTTATACAGAAGCGGCATGGTACAAGAGCGAAGTTCATATGTATCTTGCTGATATGATAGAAGAATACATAAAACTTGCCGAAAACGGAGTTCATGTTTATCTCATGCACCTTGATGTTGAGGATGAGATAAGAAAAATGATAAGCGGTACACCATTGAAGCTGGTTTCACTTTATGATCAATAAAACCGAAATATTTCAAAAATAGTGTCACAAATACTCTCTCGCTTCCGAGTATATATTACAGAGCACGATAAATGCATTTAGATTGCTTTACGAGGAGGGATAAAATGACGGACAGTCAATATCGTGAACTGCTGAAAAAGTCTCCGCAGACCGCTCACCGTGCGGTTTTTGATGAATACTACAGCTATATTTATACAATCGTGTTTAACAAGCTGAGAAGCTGTTCATCTTTGGAAGATGTGGACGAATGCGTTTCCGATGTATTCTCTGAAATATTCCTTAAATATGATGAGGGATCAGCATACAGCGGCGATATCAAGGGATTTGTCTCATCTGTGGCGGTGCACAGGTCCATAGATATGTTCCGCAGGCTGACTTCCGGAAACAAGGGAATAGTTCAGCTTGACGACGAAATGAGCAGCCGTTTACCCTCTGAAGAAAATGTGGAGGAAGATTCCGACCGAAAAGAAACTGCCCATGCGGTGCTTGACGCAGTAAAAGCTCTCGGCGAACCCGATTCCACATTGATAATACAGAAGTATTACTACAACAGAAGCTCCGATGATATTGCAGAAATGGTGGATATGAAGCCTGCTGCTGTAAGAAAACGTGTGAGCCGTGCAGTAAAGAAGCTACGTGAGATGCTCACAGCAATCGGTGAAGGAAGGTGATCTTATGAATGAATTCAAGGAGCTTGATGTTCTGGAAAATACCGATGATACAGTAAAGGAACGACTTGCAGAGGAATTTCCTCCGCAGGACACCGATGAAAAAGAAAGGGTGTTCAGAATGAGCGAGAGAAAGTATAATATAAAAAAGAACAACGGCGCCGACAATAATTTTGTGGGCGAAGATACAGTAAAGGGCGTTGAGATATACAAGCGCCCGAAGTGGAAGATATTCGCAAGCATTGCCGCCTGTGCAGCCATAGTTGCAGGTATCGGCGGAGGTGGATATATGCTGAAAAATATGAACAACAGCAAACCTGCTCTGACTTCATCAGCATCCGAAACCGAATCTCAGTCAACAGCGGAAGCTGTAAAAACTATCGCACCATTCGGCGATTTCTCAGAGTTAGAATACTATACCCCGAATAGTGATTTATCATCGATGCAGGAGATACGTATAGCTGATTCTACGAGCAGTGCTGCTGTTTTCAAACTTCCGGCAGGAACAGAGATAGACTCTGAAAAACGCAGCAAACTTGCTGATTTCTTCAATAGCTATACGTGGGAAGAATATACTGAACCGATAGAGTATTCTCAGCAAGATGCTATGTTATTCCTTTACAATAACGGTTCGGAAGTAAGACTTGTACAGATAACAACAGATAATGTCCTCACATATCTCCATTTCAACTATATAAATAAAGACGGCCAGCTTTACAAAGAGCCTCTTGATGGCCCTATACCACAGCAAAAATACAAAGTTGATTCTGAATTATTTATAAAAACCATTAAAGAGATATTAGCTGATGAGGAAACACAGCCTGAGACCGAGAATACAAACGTTGAAAATGCAGGCGTGGAAAATGAGACTTACGAGACTATCGTTCAGACCTTTGAGAAGTATGACTTCAACCTTCAGAACATCACTTCAGATGCGGATTATCTGACAAAGCGTGACATAAAAATGGTAAATCCTGATTCTGACGGTGAACAGATCAGTCTGGTTTGCGGAACTGCGCTTTCCGCTGACAAGAAGGAAAGGATCGACAGCGTCATAAAGAATACAGAATGGACAGATGTTACATCGGATGACTTTGAAGAATATGCGGAAAAGAACACCGCAGTCGATGAATACTTCACAAATAATTTCAGTTTCATCAATGTAACAGGCGGCGACATAATCACAATGAATATCACCATGAACCGTGTTGATATGTGTTTCTATGAGTGCGACTATGATGAAGAAAACGACCTTTACAACATCAAGAATCAGCGTTCATATGAGATGTACACACAATCTCCCACACTCATGAAAGACATTTACGATATCCTGAACAGCGAGGAGGCAACCGATGACAGCAACGGGGATACAAGAAATTATATTGAGTATACTGTTGATGTTCCCGAAGGATACAGCGGAAGATATGTGATAGACCTTTATATCAAGTGTGCCTATGAAGATGTGGTAATTTCAAGTCCTGTATTCCTTGTACCCGAAAACGATAAGATAAGCATTAAGGTCCACAATCCTGTAAAGCCATCTGTCGGACCGTATCCGGTAACAGCTGTTCTGACAAATCTTGGTAATGATAAAAGAGCAGATATAGGTGAGTATCAGTTCGATTTTGACAATCACACAGTTACCGCCGATAACCACGGCAATAATGAAGTGCAGGCAGCTTTTGAAGCTGTGCAGTAATACAGAAAGATCCCGTAAATTCACGGGATCTTTTCTTTATATGGAAAATGTATCAAAGAGAATGGAATGAATAATGCGGGATAGTCATGCTAAGCCTAACTGAATAAGGATGGAGTTATTTATTTTCTGCATAGTGTCGTCGTCAAGTTTTCCGATAAGGAATTGCAGGCTTGCTTTTGAAATAGTCGTCAGCTGTTCAGTGAGGGCTATGGAGTCTCTGATAAGTCCGTTTCCGTGTATCGGAACGTGTACAGGAAGATATTTTTTCTTCTGTGATGTGAGCGGAATTACCTGAACATTGGGCGAGTGAATGTTTCCGATATCGTTCTGAACGATTATAACAGGACGGCATCCTCCCTGAACTGAATTATCCTGTATCGGATGAAGCTGTGCCATATAAATATTACCTCTTAACATGATCTTTTCCTCCTTGATTTATGTCAGGATTGGAGGATGTCATATGAGACATCCTCTGAAATGCGGTTCTTCGCAGTAATAGTTTTCTTCGCCATCATAATACCTGCGAAAATCGATTTTTCTTACAAGGACGGATGTGTGTTCTGAGAATGACATACACCATAGGAAAATTGGTACGTGTCCCATATTTCTGTTTTTGCGAACAGACACCACATAACCGAAGTTCCACTTATCCCTGGGCAGATCGCCGAATCTGAATTCCTCAGTTTCCGCCGCAGAGGTGAATTTCTCCCATGTTTCGGGGCTGTCAAGGTAGAGCCATACTTTTTCGTCATTTCCGAAAAGCTCACTGATTTTACGCATGATTCATGCACTCCTTAATAAAAATTCCATAAGAGAGCACGAAAAAGCGATCCCATCGTCACGACGGGATCGCTTACATAGAAACAAATACACAATAAACCCATCGTTCAAGCTTTAGCACCTTACTTTCATATTGCAGGTTGCTGTACGGTCATAGGGCTTGTCCCTCACGTACTCTTTATGGTAATTTAAGTTTAGCACATTTTTTCAGTCTTGTCAAGAGTTTTTTATCTTTTTATCAGGGAATTATATTTACAGTGGATTATTGCTTTTTATGTCCTTTTGTGCTATAATCATTTTATAATGTGATATCCGGCATATCACTTAATGCGTATTTATCAATGTAAGCCGGAAACGGAAATTAATCAAGCATAATACGGCTGTGATGCCGTAATGACGTATATAATAAGGGAGGTTTTTCTAATGAAAAAAATGGCA
>CADBAC010000167.1 GCA_902792495.1 Ruminococcus flavefaciens
AGTGTGCGGCTGCGGCTGTGTTCACCGACGAGGGACTGAAACAGATACACGAGAATATCGCCTACTATCAGGAAAACGCACGTATCATCGCTGACACTATGACAAAGCTGGGTGTGAAGTTCACAGGCGGTGTAAATTCGCCTTATATCTGGTTCAAGTGCCCGAATGACATGAAGAGCTGGGACTTCTTCGACCTTATGCTTGAAAAGATAGCTGTTGTGGGAACTCCCGGTGCAGGCTTCGGAAAGAACGGCGAAGGCTGGTTCAGACTGACCGCATTCGGTGACAGACAGCGTACTATCGAAGCTATGGAGAGATTTGAAAAGCTTGTCCGTGAGATAGGCTGATATAAATTATAGGGGCAGACCTTTCTGATGAGAAGTCTGCCCCTGTTTTATTTCATTTAATAAAGATCTGCCCTCTGACAGGTGACACATCAGAAAAATGCGTGTACCATGCCGGAGGGCAGATCCTGTAAGTACGGCTGAGCGCTCATAAACTGCTGTACGGTCAGCGCTTTATGTTCTTATTCTACGGAAATAATGTAGTAGTAGACAGGCTGTCCGCCGTTTACAAGCATTACTTCTATCTTATCGCCCAGCTTGGACTGGATAGTCTGCTGGAGCTGCTCGGCATTTTCCTCGGTAACGTCTGCACCGTAGATAAGTGTAACGTAGCTTACATCGCCCTTGGTAAGCTTCTTCACAAGCTTGACTGTAGCCTTGTTGATGTCCTTTTCGGTAAATGAAAGCTTTCCGTTATCGAGAGCGAGAATTTCGCCTTCCTTTATCTGGTGGCCTTCAAATTCGGAATTTCTTGCCGCAAATGTGATAAGGCCTGTTGAGACTTTCTCGAAAGCCTTGGTCATATTTATCCTGTTCTCGTTAAGTCCCTGAGACTCGTCAAATGCCAGCATAGCGGCGATTCCCTGGGGAACAGTTCTTGTCTGGAGAACACACACCTTTCTGTCGGTAAGCTTAACAGCCTGTTCAGCGGCCATGATTATGTTCTTGTTATTCGGCAGCACGAACACTGTACGTGCAGGAGTTTTCATGATAGCACGGAGGATATCGTCGGTGGATGGATTCATAGTCTGTCCGCCCTTGACAACAACATCTGCACCTAAGTCGGTGAACATAGCTTCAAGTCCGTGACCTGCTGCAACTGCAACGAATCCGAAGTCCTTTTCGGGCTCGGCGGGAGTAAATCCCTCCTCGGCAGCCTTTGCGTCCTTGACCTTGTTTTCGTGCTGGATACGCATATTCTCTATCTTCGGCTTGGGGTCATTGATGAAGTAGCCGAATTCCAGAGCTTTCTGAAGAGCCTTGCCGGGATTGTCGGTATGGACATGAACCTTGATTATCTTCTCGTCGTCAACCACAACAACGCAGTCGCCGATAGTTTCAAGATATGCACGGAGAGTGAACACATCGGGGCAGCCCTCGTTCTTCTCCAGCATGAACTCTGTACAGTAGGTATAAGTAATATCGTCATCGTATTCGCTTACAGCTGTACGGAATGAATCAGCGTCGGCTTCGCTGCGGGAGACAGGCTCCTCGGAAACAACTATCTCGCCGCCGTCGAATACAGCAGTCATAGCCTCGAAAATAATTACCAGACCCATACCGCCTGCGTCAACAACGCCTGCTTTTTTCAGCTGGGGAAGCATCTCAGTAGTCTGTGCAAGGACGTTTTTAGCCTCTGCACATACTTCCTGCCAGAATACCACCTCGTCGTTGGTCTCGGCACAGATATCCCTTGCCTTGACAGCAGCAGCCTTGACTACTGTAAGGATAGTGCCCTCAACAGGCTTCATTACAGCCTTGTAAGCAGCTTCCACGCCAAGTTTGAGAGCCTTGGCGAAATCCTCGCAGCCTGCTTCGTCACAGCCTGCAAGTCCCTTTGAAAATCCTCTGAAAATAAGCGAAAGAATGACGCCTGAATTTCCTCTTGCGCCCCTCAGAAAAGCAGAAGCAGCTGTAGAAGCGACCTCTGAAACGGTAACCTTGTCATCGAGCCTTTTCAGCTCTGCGACGGAATTTCCGATGGTCATGGACATATTTGTACCTGTATCGCCGTCGGGCACAGGGTAAACATTGAGTTCATCGACCTCACGTTTTCTGTTGTTTATAGTTATGGCAGCCGAGATAATTGCGTTTCTGAGCAAAGAACCGTTTATCACAGTGTGTTCCTCCAATTCTGTATTACCTGATCAGGCATCCATTTCGTCAACATAGACGTTGACCTTATTTACGTGTATGCCTGTAGCTTCTTCAACAGTAAAGCCTACTTTATGTGTTATGCTGTTCACAGCGGCAGTAATGTTAGTACCATAGGTCACCTTGATATGCAGGTCAACTATGAGGCCGCCGTCCTTATCTGTACGTATGAGGACGCCCTTGTTTTTTCTGAAAGCCTTGCCTAAAGTCATTGCAGAAACAGCTGAACGGAAAGTTGATACACTGCATACACCTGCGACGCCGAAGCAGTCGGTGACAGCATGAGTAACGAGCTCGGTCAGAAAATTGTCGGATATATTGATCTTGCCGATGTGGTTTTCAAAGCCTACCATGGGCGATCCCTCCTCTTTTATTATGTAGTTATGGCTAACTTATAAGTCAGTCTGTATGTAATGTTCCGCCCGGCAGATCATAGCTGACTGCTGACGAACAATATAATTATAACACAAAGATTCTGAAAATACAATAGAATAACAGAAAATTTCACATTCTGTATAATTAAATGTTAAGGCAACACAGCAGGAGCGGATATTATCTGCCGTAACTTACACACGATATATATTCGCCTATAAAGCCTATATCTATAATCAGTTATAGTTTCATCCTATATTCGGCGATAAATTATTTGTTATTGATTTATCAAATATTATGCTGTATAATTAACGTATAACAAACGTTTAAACCGAAATCATCAGGAGGTATTATCATGAAAATAGAAACAAAATGCCTGCACGCAGGCTACACCCCAAAGAACACAGAACCAAGAGTTGTACCAATAGTACAGAGCACAACTTATGTATATGATTCAACAGACGACGTTGCTGCTGTATTCGACGATCCTACAAAGAGCCTTATCTATTCACGTTTCGAGAACCCCACAGTTATGGCTGTTGAGGAAAAGATCAACGCTCTCGAAGGCGGTATCGGCGCTATGTGTACATCAAGCGGTCAGGCTGCTTCACTTCTCTCGCTTCTCAACATTCTCCAGGCAGGCGACAGCTTTATCTCAACTGCTACTATCTACGGCGGCACTATCAACCTTTTCGCTTTCACTCTGAAAAAGCTGGGCATCGAGTGCATTTTCGTTGACGCTGATGCTTCAGAGGAAGAGATACAGAAGGCATTCAAGCCTAACACCAAGGCTGTTTTCGGTGAGACTCTCGCTAACCCTGCACTCAGCATCTTCGACATTGAGAAGTTCGCAAAGATCGCTCACAAGAACGGTGTTCCGCTCATCGTCGACAATACATTCCCTACTCCTGTACTTTGCAGACCTTTTGAATTCGGCGCAGATATCGTTGTTCATTCCACTACAAAGTACATGGACGGCCACGCTGTACAGGGCGGCGGCGTCATCGTTGACAGCGGTAACTTCGACTGGACAAACGGCAAGTTCCCTGAGTTCACAGAGCCTGACGAAAGCTATCACGGCACTATCTACACTAAGGCTTACGGCAAGGCTGCTTACATCGTAAAGGCAAGAATGCAGCTCATGAGAGACTTCGGCTGCTACCCTGCTGCACAGTCAGCATTCTACCTCAACCTCGGTCTTGAGACACTTCCTATCCGTATGAAGCAATACTGCGAGAACGCTCTCACAGTTGCTAAGTTCCTTGAAGCTAATGACAAGGTAGAGAGCGTAAACTATCCCGGACTCGAAAGCGACAAGTATCACGAGCTTGCTAAGAAGTACCTCCCTGACGGCACAAGCGGAGTTATCTCCTTCGTTATCAAGGGCGGCAGAAGCGCAGCTGTAAAGTTCATGGACGCTCTCAAGCTTGCTTCAAACGAAGTACACGTTGCTGATATCCGTACCTGCGTTCTCCATCCTGCAAGCGCTACACACCGTCAGCTTACTGATGAACAGCTTGTTGCAGCAGGCATCAACGGCGGACTTGTACGTCTTTCAGTAGGACTCGAAAATATCGACGATATCCTCGACGACCTCAAAACAGGCTTCGCTGCTATCTGACATCAATAATAAAAGAGCTCCATCTGTTAACGGCGGTACTCATACAGAAACTTTATACGCATTTATCGGGGAAAAACCTTTCTGAGGAAAGGTTCTTTCCCCGAACCCCTTTTCCAAAGACTTTTAATAGAATTTTGCCCCCATATAGGGCGCACCTGAAAAAATGATAAATTCAAACTTTTCTGGTGTGCGCCCTATATGGGGGCAAAATTAATA
>CADBAC010000168.1 GCA_902792495.1 Ruminococcus flavefaciens
TCATTATATCATAATGATATCTTTTTTACAATAATAACTATACAGTTTCCATAGTTATCATATACTACCATAATAAAATCAGTTTATTTTACCTGTGCTATTGACCTTTTCTTAAATCTGTGATATAATGGCGGTAAATCAATGAACTTTTTGCCTTTATCATTCAAACTATTTTTACAATATGGAGGATTTTAACATGAAGAAATCATTGCTCTTGCTGTCTGCTTTTCTGCTGACATTTTCATCTTTTGCGGGATGTTCCGCTAAAACAGCAAATTCCTCATCCGCTGACACTCAGGTCACAACTACCGAAGAAACCACAACCGAACCGCAAACTGAACCAACTACAAAAGAACTGGTGGAAATTGATCCCTTTGAAGGTGCAGATTTCGTATTCGCTCATAATTCAGACGGCGATATCACAGAAAAATCACCTTATGAATTCAGCAAACCTGAATTCATCTACTATTCCGACGATAATCAATATCAGTTTCTGGAGGATTCTACGGTCAAAGGCTTAGAGAAACTCAATAATAAAGGATGCAGGATGTTTATCTTTCGTGAGCCGCTCAATGAAGACCTCAAAGAAGGCGATACAGTAACATACCATCTGTTCATTGACGATGATAATTTTGCAAACGATTCTTTTAGTAATAATGAAGATACCGAGTTAGCGGAGTACATGGCAGAAAAGAATGGTATCAGGCTGACTCGTACTTCAATGAAGACAAAAATACATATCGAAGATGATCCACCGAAGGAAATAGAAAACATAGATCCTTTCGACGGTTATACTCCGACTTTCAGTTTTAACGGATATAACTACTGGATCTACAATGATTCTCCGAAAGCAGAATTGAACAATAAACTTGATTCTCCCAAAATGCGTTTCGAATATTCAGTATCCCTTGCAGAAGGCCTTGGCATGAATGATCTGTGGTTCGGCGATAAAGTAAAGTACTCAATCAAACTCCTATACAAGGGCAATGAATACATAGGAGAAGACGTAAATAAGAAGCTTGAGGAACTCAACAAGGGTATCCGTCTGACTCAGACCGAAAAAATATTCGATGTTAAGCCGTCATATATCAGCGGTACATATTCAAGCAATACCAACAGCAGTACGGCAAGACCTGACAACTGGTATCAGATAGTCAGCAACACCGACAGATTCTCGAAATATGACCTGCGAGATATCGATGGTTCAACTGCAACTATCCCTATAACCGCTGATCTTATCAGACAATTCTGCGATGTTCAGGATGACAGCATGATCGGAGCATATTTCCGTCATAATACAACAGGCACCGCCTACGAAAACCTCATACTAAAAAAGCACAACAAGGGTATTATTTTAGTTACCGAACCTTCCGACGATGAACTGGCAATGGCAGCCGAAAACAATGTTCAGCTTGAAGTTGATCCGATCGCCCTTGACGGGTTTGTATTCATCACTCACAAGGATAATCCTGTTGAAAGTCTGACTCTCGATCAGATACGTGATATCTACAGCGGTGTTATAACCAACTGGTCAGAGGTCGGCGGTCTCGATGAGGAAATTATCCCCTATACACGTGACAGGAATTCCGGAAGCCAGACTGCTTTTGAAAATATGGTAATGGAGGGAACGCCCGTATACATCCATCCTGATACCAAAACAACGATGGTCGAAGGAATGGGAGGTCTGATAGAATTAGTTGCGTCTTATCAGAATGGTACGCAAAGCTTAGGCTATACTTTCAATTATTACCTGAACAATCTCTATAAGAACCAGGATATCAAGGTCATCAATATCGATGGCATTTCGCCTGATAACGAGAATCTTCTCGACGGAAGCTATCCCCTCACCTCGGCTTATTATGCCGTAACTCTCAGGGGTGGTTCACAGAAAGCGGAAGAAATAAAGGACTTTTTACTCTCTGATGAAGGACAGGAAATGATCGAACTTGCCGGCTATTGCCCCGTAAGATAAACAAAAATAATAATGCCCCGAAGCGTTTAATGATCGCCTCGGGGCATTTCTTTTTTCATTTCCTGATGACCATCAGGTCAGGCAGGATCTTTTCCTTCCACTTGTTATTCACTGTGCCGATATAGATTGAATTGAAAGCATCCACAGATACCTTATCGGACAGAAAACGCTTTTCCGGAAGTGCCTGTATAACGTCTGCAACATCAGAGGCGAGCTCTGTATTTCCGTTACTGAGCGCTGTATAGAGCACATTGACAGACTGCACAGCAAACGCAGTTTCCTCATTGGGAACAGGGATTCCTACGTACCAGCCTTCATAATTCATTTCAGGCAGATACCTTTTCTCATGCAGCATCTCAATAAGCTCATCGGCTGTTTTCAGCCCGTAGAACACATCCTTCAGATCAGTAACTATCCTCAGATTGATCTTATTTTCGATGTCCGCACGAAGGATCGAACCGATCCTTGCAAGAAGTTCCCACATAAACTTATCATTCCTTCACATATTTTATAAGATTTTCTATGCAGAGTTCAAAGCAGGAACCGTACCATGTTTCCTCAAAGTGCGGTATTGTTGCTTCTATGCAGTCCAAAGTATATCCGACTGCAATATCAAGGCATCTCTGAAGCGGCTTTCCGAGAGCAGCCGCACCTGTGAATACGCTTGAAAAAATATCCCCTGTGCCGTGAAAATGCTTATCCACATTCTCACCGAATGAACTGTAATACTCACCTGTTACCGAATCATATGCAACGGCCCCCTGATGTTCTTTGTCATAGCATACTCCCGTAAGAACGGGAGTCCTGCAGCCGAGTTCAGACAGTTTTCTCAGCACATCGTGAACATACGCCTCGTCATATTCTTCAGTGTAAGGCAGATCAAGCAGAAAAGCGACCTCTGTCATATTCGGTATGATATAATCTGCTTTAGCACACAGTTTGCGCATCTCTGCAACAAATTCCGTTGTAAAGCCTGCATAGAGTTGTCCGCCGTCTCCCAGAACAGGATCGACAACGATAAAGTTGTTTTCACTTCTGAAGCCGTCAAAGAAATCTGACACTATACCGACCTGTTCGATACTGCCGAGGTAGCCCGTATAGATACCGTCGAAGCGGAGATCCATACTTTTCCAGTGTGCAGCAATAGCAGGGATATCCCCTGTCAGGTCACGGAAGGTATAGTTTTCAAAGCCTTTGCCTGTATGAGTCGAGAGTACCGCTGTAGGAATAACAGCAGTTTCAATTCCCATAGCCGAGATTATCGGCAGAGCGACTGTAAGTGAGCATTTTCCGAAACAGGAGATATCCTGTATAGAAACTACCTTTTTCATATCATCATTCTTCCTATATATATTGCCTCCCTGCAAGCCCCGCCTGCATGAAAAGATATGGGAAGCGGCAAAACCAAATTATATTATATCACCAATGATGTACTTTGTCAATTATCTGACAATAATTTTATGGCTTTAACATTTCAGCATAAGCCATAAGGTACGGAGCGATGCCCTTTGCGTCATTTTCTACCTTTGGCTCCGAAAGGTAATACTGTGCCGAACCGTCTCTGCCTGCCGCACCGCCGAGGCCTGCCATAAGACAGACATTATGCAGCACGGGTGTACCGCTGTCAGACATGGAGATAAACCCGTCATTTACTGCGGTAAATGCTTTTTCGCCTGAGCGCCTTATTTCGCTGCCTGTGATACCGAGCCGTGAGGACTTCAAAGCCCCGTAAGCATACAGCAGTGTACCGCTTGTTTCACAGTAGTTGCCTTCAATATCATTTCTTGCAGGAAGCTGCCTGAACATTCCGTTGTCCATCTGACAGCCCGAAAGGGCATCAAGAAGCTGCGAAAGCTGCTCCCCTGTTTCATCACATGGGCTGAGTTCATAGATATCAGCCAGCGCCGCACACAGCCAGCCCATTGCTCTGAGCCAGAATTCGTGTGAAAGTCCCGTTCTGCTGTCAGCCCAGTTCATGGTGCGTGTTTCGTCGTAGCCGTGATAGTACAGCCCCGTTTTCGGATCCCGCATCCGCTGCCGGATGATCCTCACAGTACCGGATATACGCCCCGCAGTTTTCGTCCAGTCCTGCCAGCGCCCGGAAGGCATGGTAGCTCCGCATCATATCCTCCGCATAGGGGTTGATGATCGCAGCGGAAAGCCCTCTGTCCAGCGCCCGCAGCAAGAAGGCGCTGTTGACCGCACCCCGGGAAGGAAGACCGAAAGAGATGTTCGAAACGCCCAGCGACGTGCAGCAGCCCAGATCTTTGCGGATCGTCTCCAGCGCATCCAGAGCGATATTCGCAGCCTCTTTGGAAGCGCTCACGGGCATCGCCAGCGTGTCGAAGATGAGGTCTTCCTTTCCGATGCCGTACTTTGCCGCTTCCGAGATGATCTTTTCCGCGATGTTCACCCGTTTGCCCGCGTCCATGGGGATGCCGTCCTCATCCAGCGTG
>CADBAC010000169.1 GCA_902792495.1 Ruminococcus flavefaciens
TTCGGGACGCCGAGGGCGGCGTCCCCTACAAAAACATTCTCGGAGAATAGCCGTATTGTAGGGGCGGACGCCCTCGTCCGCCCGATAATTCCACATTAAGGCAACACCGCACAAAGCCGTCAGGCGGGCTTTTTGCGTTGTTGCCTTAAATCTGCCTTTATTGACAGACTGAGCCGTTCTGTAAAAAGAACGGCTTTTCTTGTGTAAAGACATAATGTGAAGAATCCATTTTTGTGGAAAACGACGAAATAATAGTTTGCCGATTGAAAAAACGGATAATATATGGTAAGATAACAGTGTTACGTAACACTGTTATCTAATGAGGTGTATCTATGGATAATGAATATGAAAGCAGAAAAAAACTCATTGAGTGCGCAAAAAAAGAGTTCATGGAAAAAGGCTTCGAGAAAGCTTCGCTGAGAGCGATAAGCTCTGCGGCAGGCCTTACAACAGGGGCGATTTACTTCTTCTTCAAGGATAAGAACGGCCTTTTCGGGGGAGTTGTTGACGAGCCGCTGCAAAGGATAATGACAGCGATAGAACAGCATTTTTCCGAGGATATGGAAACTGATATCGCTGGTTATCAGCATAGCTCAGGCGACCATGACGGCTTTGCGGAATTGATGATATCGGTGCTTTACGCTGACCGTGATGCCATGATGATACTGCTTGAAAAGGCATCGGGTTCAAAGTATGAGGGGATAGTTGACCGCTTGGTGGACAGAATGGAAAGGCATAATACCGCTCTTGCAAAGGCTTATGCTGCGGTGTGCCCTGGCAAAAAGATCAACGAGTATATGCTTCACTGGTTTTCTCATGTGCAGATAAACGCATTCGTTCATCTGCTGACCCATGTTGAAGAAAAGGAACGTGCGGTCAGGGAGATAAAGCCTGTTATGGATATGCTCGTCGAAAGCTGGATGAAGTTTATTCTGGAATAATAGGTGGAGCAATACTAAAGCAGGGAGCCTGAACCTCCCTTTGCTTATTATATTATGTTAGCTATAACTTACGCAGGAGGGATGAATATGTATCTTCAGGTGAAAGATGTCAAGAAAAGCTATGGAAAGGATACAAGCTATATTCAGGTGCTGAAAGGTGTCAGCACCGAACTGGAAAGAGGCGAGATGTGCGTAATACAGGGAACCAGCGGTTCGGGAAAATCCACGCTCCTCAACTGTATCGGCGGACTCGACACTATGGATTCGGGTTCGATAACTGTAGACGGCACCGAGATATTCGGCATGAAGCCTTCACAGCTTTCCGATTACAGACGTGATAATCTCGGTTTTATCTTTCAGTTTTACAATCTCGTACCAAATCTCACAGTCAGGGAAAATATACAGATATGCCAGTATATAGCCGAAAAGCCGCTGGATATCGACGAACTTCTCGAAACCCTCGGACTTACCGAGCATCAGAATAAATTTCCTTCACAGCTTTCGGGAGGACAGCAGCAGAGATGTGCTATCGCAAGGGCGCTTATCAAGAATCCCAAGCTTCTTCTCTGCGATGAACCGACAGGTGCGCTGGACTCTAACACAAGCCGTGATATCCTTGTTCTCCTTGAAAAGATAAACGAGAAATACGGTACAACAATGCTGATAGTCACTCACAATAACTCCATAAAGAATATGGTCCATAAAGTTATCATAATCAAGGACGGACTTGTGAAAAAGGAATACAGGAACGAAAAGAGGATCCCTGCCGCAGAACTGGAGGACTTATAATGAATAAGATACTGAGCAGAAGGCTTCTGCGTGATCTCCGTGAGAATTGCGGAAGATACCTTGCACTTTTTCTCCTTATCGTAATGGGTATTTTTATTGTGGTATCTATAGTGGATTCCGCAGAAGTGGTAATACAGGGAACTGAAAACCGCAGGGCTGTAAATAAGGTGGAGGACGGACAGTTCACGGTCTTTCTGCCGCTTAGCGATAAGGATATGGCTGAACTTACAGAGGACGGCACACAGATCGAGCCGATATTCTCACTTGACCTTAAAACAGATGATAATGCTACTCTCAGACTTTTCAGAACGAGAGAAAATATCGATCTTATACAGCTTGATGAAGGCGAACTCGCCTCACACAGCGGAGAAGCTGTTATTGAAAAGGGCTATGCTTCCGCTAATGATATCCACATAGGTGATAAGGTAAAAGCAGGAGAAACAGAGTTCGTTATCACGGGTATAGGTTCTGTTCCCGATTATGATATCTGCATCGCAAAGTTCAGCGATCCTGCCGCAGAAAGAAGCACATTCGGCCTGCTTTTCACAACTGCCGGACAGTACGACGATATTTTAGCAAACGGGAAAGTCAATGCAGAGGAGTACACTTATGCTTACCGTCTTGGCACTATGACAAATGACGATATCAAGGAAAAACTGAGAAAGATAAAGATAACTCCCGAACAGGTAGAGGATAAGTATTTCCGTGAAACCGTTGATGAAATGCTGAAAGACCGCAATGAACTTGAAGACGGTGTAAACGAACTGAACGACGGTGCAAAGGAACTTTCGGACGGACTGACGGAACTGAGCGGAAACAGCGGTTCTCTGCGTGAAGCGGCAGATGAACTGTTTGAGGGATATCTGGCACAGGCGAATTCTTCACTGGCGGCAATGAAACAGAACATCATGCTGACTGAGGAGAACTATCATGATACACTTGAGAAGCTGATATCTGCAACTCATTCCGAACAGCTTACGGCTCTGCTGGAGAGTCTTGACGGATTGTCGGAATTCAGAAAGGGCGTATATGATTATACCGAGGGAGCAGATTCCGCCGCAGAGGGTTCTGCCGAACTTGCAGACGGAATGAAGGAAATGAAAGAAACTACCGATGAGCTTCTTGACGAGATGTTCAGTACGGAAATAGAAAACCTCACTTCATTTTTAACCGCTGAAGATAATATCCGTATCGAAGGAGCGGCAGGCGATATGATAATGGACAAGAATGCAGGTCTTATCGCAGGAGTGATAGTGCTTGTGCTTTTTGCCTATGTTATCTCGGTATTCGTGGTTCATCAGATAGAGCGTGAACAGAGCGTTATAGGCGCTATGTATGCTCTTGGCGTGAAGAAAAAGGACCTTATGCTCCATTATATCACAATGCCGACTGTTATAGCTTTGCTTGCGGCTGCTACAGGAGCACTGCTCGGCTTTTCTCCTATAGGTGTGGGCAGACAGGTCGAGGATACTTACAGCTATTTCTCTGTACCGTATTATGATACTGTTTATCCTCCTTATCTTGTGGCTTATGCAGTAGTATTACCGCCTGTGATATGTGCGGTAGTCAATGCATTCGTCATCAATAAGAAGCTGTCACAGACTGCGCTTTCACTTATGAAAAACGAACAGTCCGCAGGAAGTTACAGGCAGTTTTCGCTTAAAACCAAAAGCTTCCCGAGAATTTTTGCGATACGTCGGCTTGTCAGGGAGTCACGTTCAGCAGTTACAATGGTACTGGGAATGCTGGTTTCGATAATGGTAATAATGCTTGGTCTTGACTGCTATGTGCTTTGTAATTCGATAAAGGAATGCACTGCAAGGGATACTGAATACGGTTATCAGTACCTTTACAAGTATCCTGAGAAAACAGTGCCCGAAGGCGGTGAAGCGGCATATATCGAGACTCTCAGCACTGACTGCATGGGTTACACCCTTGATGTTTCCGTTATAGGTATCGACGGTGAAAGCCGATATTTTGACGCAAAGCCGGAAAAAGGCAAGACAAAGGCAGTCATCAATTCGTCGCTTGTTGAACGTTACGGCTATAAAGTCGGCGACAGAGTGGTATTTAACAATTCAGCGGAAGATGCGGATTACAGCTTCACAGTTACGGGAATAAGTGAATATTCCGTTGGATTTGCTATATTCATGGACATAGACAGTATGCGTGAACTTTTCGGTCAGGAAGATGACTACTACAACACGGTCTACTCCGACAAAGAACTGGATATAGACAACGGAAGGCTTTATTCGGTTACGTCGAAGGAAGACGTTGAGCGCAGTGCAGGCGTTTATGTAAAGCTGATGTTCTCACTGGTATCTATCCTTATGATTGCAGGAACTATTATATTCTGCGTGGTCATGTATCTGATGATGGGAGTTATGATAGACCGTTCTGCTATGGGAATATCCCTCATCAAGATATTCGGATACCGACCGAAGGAGATAAGGTCACTTTATCTTAACGGAAATCTGCTTGTCGTCGCAGTTGGTGCGGCATTGGCTATACCTGTTGCGAAAAAGGCGATGGATATGCTTTTCCCAAGCTTTATCCCGAATGTAGCCTGCGCAATGAAGCTGGCATTTCCGTGGTATATGTATCTCATCATTTACTGTGCGGTCATACTTATATATGCAGTCATAAACAGACTTCTCATCGGAAAAATAAAGAAGATATCACCTGCCGAGATACTCA
>CADBAC010000170.1 GCA_902792495.1 Ruminococcus flavefaciens
CCGCCTGTTTCGGCAGTTCCTGTTTTAGCGTAGAACCGATAATTCTCAGGCCAGTAGAGTCCGAGATTTCCGCCAACGCCTGTCATGCCGTCAAGGAGATTCTGTCTGTACTCGCCGGGGATGCTTCCCAGCCACTCATAAGGTGCCGAACCCGGGAACACCTGTCTGGTCGGGTCGTTGGTATCAACGATGCTCTGGACTACGAAAGGCTTCGGCATATCGCCGAAAACAGCTTCACGTCCAAGTGCGGCAAGATAGATCGGGCAGGTCCTTACGTATGCCTGACCGAATGCGCTTCTTCTCAGGTCGTCATTGCTGTACACCTCGAAATTGTTCTCGATGGGGCCAAAGTCACAGTAGATCGGGCTGAGGAAGTGGAACACACTGTCTAAGTCAGACATTACCTTATCCACGCCGATCTGGTCGAAGGACTTGGCAAAGAATATATTCGATGAATTCACAAATGCGGAATAGAGCGTTCTTTCGGGTATGGGATAATAGCCTGTATCATGATCCCAGTTGACGATAGTAGCACCGTCCACCTCCCATGTTCCCTCGTCGTAAAGGCAGGTGATACCGTTCATATCCGACACAACCTCGGACATGATCTTGAAGCAGGAGCCGGGAGGATTGTTCTGGAAAGCCTTGTTTGCCACGCAGCCGTATTCCAGTCCCTGAGCGTAGCTTTCGTCCTGAGCATAGAGAACAGGGTCGTATGAAGGATAGCTTACCTCAGCCATAAGGGAGCCGTCGGTACGCATAACGACAACTGAGCCTGCCATTCCCTGACTTTCCATGTAGTTGAAGATAGCGTTCTGCTTTTCGCCGTCAATGGTAAGCTGAATGGACTGTCCCACATCTGCGTCGCCGTCAACAGGAGAAGGATTCCTTGTTCTGAGAGTTTCCTCCATTTCGGTATCGACACCGGCTGAAAGTTCGCTGATTATATTGGCAAAGGAATATTTGTAACCGTCTGAGAAATGTCTTACCTCGCCGCCTTCCTCGCTTCTTGTGCTATATGTGAGGAGAGTGCGGTTGCAGTCGTAGACATTGCCTCTGAGTACCGCAGTAGTTGTGGTGGTTGTCGTAGTAGTGGTGGTGGTCGTGGTTGTTACTTCAGCAGTCTCAGTTACCGCATTCTCATCGGACGCAGTTTCGCCTATATCTGCGTTATCGGTCTGAGATGAATCAGGAATATATGGAACCACATGAATGAGGTCGGAATCAGCGGTACACGAGCAGAGAGCCGCAATTCCTGCCGCTGACAGCACAGCGCCTGCGATCATTCCTTTTGTTATCATAGTCTATCCGTCCTTTTGTACATCAAGTACCTGTCTTTATATATATACTATTATTATACTATTATTTACATATTTCGTCAAGCATAATTTGTCATTATTATACTATTATTTACATATTTCGTCAAGCATAATTTGTCATATAATGCAGTATTACCTGCAAAGGGGATAAAAGCCCGCTGACGGCTGTTTACAAAAAAATCGGGGGAAGGCCCTTTGCTAAGAAAAGGTCTTCCCCCGATTATTTATAATGTAATTGTAACAGGAATAGCGATGTTAACGGGACTTTTATTCGTATCTGAGTGCATCGATAGGGTCGAGCTTTGCGGCTTTGTTTGCGGGGTAGATACCGAAGAATACGCCGATAATAGTTGAGAAGATGAGTGAAGCGATGATAGCTGTAATTGAAACTCTGATATCGAGAACAACAAATTCCGCATATTCGGGGAATGATTTCAGTATCATATTGCCTATTACCTCCACAAGGAAGCCGTTGAGCATACCGAAGAGTACGCCTATGCCGCCGCCGACGAGGCAGAGTATAGCGGATTCGATCAGGAACTGCACCCTTATAGCGCCGTTTTTAGCGCCGAGAGCTTTTCGTATACCGATCTCACGGGTACGTTCTGTAATGCTTACCATCATGATGTTCATAACGCCGATACCGCCGACAAGCAGGGAAATTGCGGCAATAACAGTCAGCACTATGGTGAGGATGTTCATTATCATCATAGTCTCATCCATCTCTTCCGACATATTGTAGAACATCGGTTTCCAGTACTTTGCGTTCCTGTACTTGCTGTCGAAGAAAGCCTGGATCTCATCTATGGCTTTCTTGGAATCAGTCTTGTTGTCGCAGATTACGAATGTAGGGTATATGTCGTGATCGGAAGCAGGTTCTTTGAGACTTGTAGCTGTATAGTAGGGGATGAATGCCGGGGTAGCCAGCTGATCCCTTGACTTGCCTTTTTCAGCATTATATTTGATATAGCTGTCGGAAAGGCTGAATATGCCGACTATGGTGAAATCGATATTGCCGACACCGTTTATTGAGATATTAATGTCATTGCCGAGAGCTTTGTAGTTTTTTCCGAAGTACTGCTCGACAAAGAGATCGGATACCAGAATGGTATGCTTCTTTCCGTTGTTATCCTCAATAGTTGGATATCTGCCTTCCAGAAGCTTGTAGAAATACTTGTTTTCTCTGATAAATCCCTCGGAAGCGCCGAAAACTGCGATATTAACTTCCTTGCCTTCGGAATTTGTGAGTGTTCCATGGCCGACAGATGATGTACGGCTGACCAGATATTTTCCGTCGAAATGTTCTTCAAACTCATCCAGCATCTCTGTACTGATATAGTCTTTTTCGGACAACTGTTCTTTTACTTCCAGATCATCTTCATGGACGTAATCATAGTAGGTATTGATAGTCTGACCTGTCAGCATATTCAATGCGCTGTTGAGGGTATCTTTCAGCGAGTTGCCGATCGTTGTGATAGTAACAACGGAGCAGATACCGATGATGATGCCCAGCATTGTCAGCACTGAACGGAGCTTATTGGCTTTCAGCGAAGCGAGGGCGAGGCGGATATTTTCAAGAAAGTGCATCTGTCACGCCTCCCTTGCTGTCTGATACGATATTTCCGTCATTTATGGTGAGTATCCTTTCAGTCTCGGAAGCAAGTTCCGGGCTGTGGGTGATAAGGATAATGGTCTTTTTCTCCTCTTTATGGAGTTTATGGAAGATGTCCATTACCATGCGTCCCGTTGCCGAATCGAGAGCACCTGTGGGCTCATCGGCAAGGATTATTGACGGTGTGTTTATTAATGCTCTTGCTATAGCGATACGCTGTTTCTGACCGCCTGAAAGCTCATTCGGGTTGTGGTCGGCACGGTCGCTCATACCCACAAGTTCCAGAAGCTCTTCGGCACGCTTTCTGCGTTCTTTACGGCCTACTCCTGCGTAGAGCATGGGAAGTTCCACATTTTCGATGGCGTTTGTTCTTGAGATAAGGTTGAAGTTCTGGAAGACGAAGCCTATCTCCTTGTTCCTTATTTCGCTCAGCTCCGAGTCGTCAAGCTGTGATATATCGGTGCCGTTGAGTTCGTAGAAGCCCGATGTAGGCTTATCGAGAGCGCCGATTATATTCATAAGGGTACTTTTTCCCGAACCCGAAGGTCCGACGATAGCGGTGAATTCGCCTTCATTTATCTCAAGGTCAAGACCGTGGAGTATCTCCAGCTCGTTAGGCTGATCTATGAAGTATTTCTTGACAATATTCCGCATGGAAATGATGCGTCTCATTTTGTTACTCTTCCTCCGATAATTCTAATGCAACGATATCACCATCGGAAACGTTGTAAGTTCCTGTGATAACGGTGTCGCCTTCTTTAAGTTCCTCTGAAGTGATCTCTGTGTAGTAATCGCCTTCAAAGCCTGCCTTTATATCTATCTTCTTTAATTTATAGTTGTTGCCTGCTGTTTTTTCAGCCTTCCATACATAGCAGTTGTCGTTTTCGTCCTTCTGGATCGAGTCGTATGGAACACATAAAGCGCCGCTCTTGTGATCGAGAACGATCTTGACATTTGCGTTCATGCCGAGGAGGAGACGTTCATCGTTGAATGATACCTCAACAGCGTAACCGCTGGAAGTGCCGTCTGCTTCCTTGCCATTGGAGCTCATCTCTATTCTTTCGACCTTGCCCTTGATGGTTTCCTTGTCGATAGCGCTGGCAGTGATCTCACAGTCCATACCCTTTATGATGTTGAGGATATCGCTTTCACTGACCTTGCCTCTTACGATAAGTGAAGAATCATCGCTTACAGTCATGATGATGCTTGATAATGGGAGAGTTCCCTCGGAAGCGTTGAGCTCTGTGATGATACCGTCGATAGGTGAAACGATGGTACATTCCTCGATCTGCTGGCTGAGCTTCTTCAGTTTCTCGGTAGTAGCGTCGTCTACAACTTCATACTGTTCCTGATCGACTGTATCCTGAGCGAGCTGGAGAGCGTCATCTGCGTTCTTGACGATAGTATCGTAAGCTCTGTTTGCGGAAGTGACAGCATCGTCATAGGAAGAGAGCATTGAGTGTTCTGAATTGAGTTCAGCGTTGAGAGAAGCGGCCTGAGCCTTCAGTTCTTCCCACTTTGCTTCAGCAGTCTTTGCAGCTTCTTCATCGGAAGCTTCTACCATTTCGGCATAAACACGGTCGATTTCCTGATTGATGTCGTTGTAGCGCTGTACCTTTGCGTTGTAGTCGTTGTAAGCCTGGTCACGCTTTGCGATAGCATCGTTGATATCCTGCTGAGCCTGATTGATAGCGTTTGTTCTGTCACGCTTAGCCTTTTCCAGGTTTCTCTGGTTGATGCCGTGAGAGTAGTTAGCTGCGCCCTGAGTTTTTGAACTGCTCTCTGAAAGTGAATTGAATTCCTCCTGGAGAGAAGTGCTGTCGAGGATACAGAGCACATCGCCCTTCTTTACCTGATCGCCCTTCTTGACATTGAGGGTAGTGACTTTCAGTGTGGGGTCAGCTGTGATTGATACGCTTGATTTGCCGTCAACAGAACCTGACATTGTAACGTATTTTGAAAGATCCTGAAGTTTGACTGTTCCGCTGGTGTAAGTGCCGGTAGGAGCGGATGCAGGCTTGACCATTCTGGATATCACTATGCCTGCGATAATGAGAAGCAATACCACAGCGAGTATTATCCACTTGATGATTTTTCCTTTTTTCTTTGATTTGCTCATATAAAACTATCCCTTCTGTAAAAATAATATACATATGTCATGATATCATATTTCGGTATCAAAGTCAATACTCATGGCTTTACATCCATAAATAAAGCGCATTGCTCTTTCATTGATATAATTGTAACATACCAGATATTAAAAAGTCTTTAAATATTGAAAATATTTTTGCCTTTATGGAAATTATTCTATCAGACGCACACCTCCAACGTTTCTTACGTTTAGCACATGACAGCTTCCTGCGCCGAATACACGCTCCATTTCGCCTATGTACTCCCTGACTGTGTAGATCGGGACAAAAGCCTGTATAGTGCCTGCGAAGCCGCCGCCGTGAACACGAACGGCACCCGAACCTCCAAGTATGCGTTTGCTCAGCATTATTGCAAGAGGGATGGGCTGAGACTGGGGGGAGGACGGAGGATAAAGGTTCTGGAGAAGCTGTGCCGAGGAATCGCCCGAGGCATTGACCAGTTCAAAGAATTCCTCAGTATCGCCGTTCCTGAGAGCTTGTGCCTCAAGGAATGCTCTTTCGTTTTCGGCGTAGAAATGGGCGGCACGGAGTATCTCACGGTCGGTGCAGACTTTTCTCAGCTCAGGGATAAGGCGGTAAAACTCCTCCTCATCCGCTTCACGGAGAACTGTGTGTCCCATTGCCTGTGCGATATGCTTCATCTCCGCCGATACAGCCGAGTAATCATCGGAAAGATCGGCATGAC